>CAZTTI010000329.1:0-5584 GCA_964615925.1 uncultured Solibacteraceae bacterium | reverse complement strand
GTCGACCACGCGTTGGAGTGTTCGCCGTCGAGCGCAGTATCAATCCAGCCCTGGGCCGCAACCGGCAGATGCAATTTAGCGTAAGCAAGGGCCACGTTGTAAGCGACTTGGGGAGAATCGGGAGCGAGTTCGAAAGCCCGGAGAAAAGCCGTCATCGCTTCGTGGAGGAGCGCCGCATCCGTTGCGGCAAGTTCCAGGTATGCCACGCCCAGATCGTTGCTGATCCCGGGATCGTCAGGAAATTCAAATCGAAGGTCTTGAAGCACCGACGCCGCGGTGGAGAATCTGCCCTGCGCGAGCGCAATCACCGCAAACAAGCGCTGGCGTGTTCGGTCGTCTTCGATCATCCGGATGGAAATCGCTGCCTCAGCGGTTGCGCGCACGACTTCGTCTTGCGTGGGCTCGACCCTTCTAGGGGAATACCGATAGTCATAGAGCGCACCTTGAGTGGGGCGAGCGCGTTCGATGATCCGGCGGATTTGTTGTTCAGTACGTTCGGTGGTAGCGAACGGCCCGACGAACAAGATGCCTGTCAGGGCGGCGAGCACGACGCTCACCGCTATGAAGATCTGGTCCCATCGAGCCGTACGCATCAGACGAACGATCAGTTGACCTCGATGACGAAGCAGGAGAAGAACGGCCACATACGAGCGAACGCCGCGCTGGCGCCGGCCACGTTCACCGGGCGAGACGGACTGCCGCCTAGCTTCCGGGGCTGCACCGGATCCATCGAGGTCGCTGTTTCGATATACGGCATGTAATGGGCGAAATGCTCGGTGAAGTCTCCCATATCTTCATGAGCAGGAACGAATTCCGTGCGGACCTGGGATACGCTGCCGAGCGGGATCTGCTGGCTTCCTCCTACCGCGAGAATTGCCTCGGATACTATGTCAATCCGAATGGACTCGGCAACCCGGCGGGGCCGGAACGTGAGGACCTCTTCCTGGGATTCCTTCCAGACGAACGTCCATCGATCTTCGCTGAGCACGTCGGCCGACACGCCCCGGACGGCCGTCCACGGGATGGAGATGACGGTGGGGCTGCTTTTGAAGTTCCCAACCGAGTTCGGATAGAGTTCCCGGATCTGGATGACTTCGGGAAGGCGAATGTCTGGATTCCCTCCTCCCGGCGCGATTCCGCCCACGGTAATGTTGCCTTTCAGCGGTTGAGTGACCAGGTCGTTGACCGGATCTCCCGCGACGGGGGAATAGGCCCAGGTGGCCGTGTGATGCGGAGCTTCGGGGAGCGCGATCCGCAAGTAGTCCGGATCATTGAACTTGACCATCGCGAGCCCGCGAACGAACAGAGGCGTGGTCGTCGTCTGGGGCCTGGAGGTAGCCACCGTTGCCCGCATTGCCGCCAGACCCGTGCCCGAAACGTAAAGGAAGTGACGTCGATTCATGCTTTTACTCCTGAATTGCGATTGCCGTTGAATTGATTGAACGGAGATTTGGGGGACGGGAGTGGAAATCCGGCCCTCGCCCATTAAAAGACGTAAATAACCGGTAAATCCTTTTTTTTTGCAGCGATATTTTTTCGTATGAAAAATACTTGGCCTCCCGGCGCAACTTTTTTTTGTGGTGTTCCGCGCGTTTTCCGTCTTTTAGATCAGAGACCGATGGGCCGATCGGCCGGCGACCCGATCCCGTTCCAGGCCCTGCCGGTCCGAAAACGACGGAGATTACGGACGTGAGCGACAAGAACTGTCTCGGCGACGAAACGCTGGCGAAGTATCTGGAGGGGCATCTTCCGGAACCCCATAGGAATTCGGCCGAAGAGCACATGGTGAAATGTGACTTCTGCCGGGGACAACTGGCGCTTTTCATGCGGATCCTCGACAGCGACGTCCGAAAGGAGGAGGACGCGGTGGTCGATGCGGCGATCAGGCGTTTCGAACGTCGCCGTCCAGGGATGGCGGTCCCCGCGACCGGGCGCGATTTCCTCCGATCCCATGACCAGTCGTCGAATCCAAACCGGCGGCGAGCGTTCGTGGCCGTTGCGGCCACCTTCATCGCAGGAGTCGGCGCGGTTTACTTTTGGATCAACGGAGGAACGTCGACCGATGACGTCCTCGATACCGTCCTCGCCGAGCGGCGATTCCGGGGCCGGCTCTCCGGGCAGGTGGAACATGCTCCGTTCTCGAACGTTCGCGCTCCGGGCGACGCCGCGGACGTGGCCCTCGAGTCGATGCTTCGCGACGCGACAGACTACGAACGGGCCGTGTTCTACCTCGCCATTACGGATTTCCGGACCGGATTGGGGTTGATGCAGACGGTGGTGGAGGAGACCCCCAACGCGGCGGCCCACAATGATCTCGGCGTCGGCTTGATGGAGATTGGCGAGACCGTGGTGGACGAGGGAAACTTCGAGGCGGCGCGCCGGGAGTTCCAGGCGTCGATCGACGCGGACCCGGAGTTTGCCCCGCCGCTCTTCAACATGGCGATCCTCCTCATCCGGCAAGGGATGGACGACGCCGCGCGGGAGTATGCGGTGCGATACGCCGCCCTCGACCCCGATTCCGGCTGGACCGCGGAGCTCGGGGAACTGGAGGTATGGAGTCCCTGATCGATTCGGCTCTGTCGGCATGATGCATGGGGGGGAAGTCAATCCCGTCGACCTTTCGTCGGCGGATCTGTTGCGGGCGTGTGGCCAGCGGCTGGACGACGTGGATTTGTGGGGGGAGTTTCAGAGACGATTCCGGCGGCCGATCTTTCTGTACCTGCTTCGGGCGTACCGCCTCGAGAGCGGGGAGGACCGCGGAATCCTCGATCTGCTTCCCGATCTGGCCCAGGATGTCTACGTGCGACTTGTCCGGAACGAAGGGAGGGCGCTCCGCTCGTTTCGGGGTGAAACCAATTTCGCGGCGTTCGCCTTCGTGGCCTCGATCGCGACGACGATAGTTTGCGACCATTTTCGCCGGGATGCCGCGATGAAGCGAACGGCCGAGGTCATACCGTTCGAGGACGCTCGCGATGCCCGCATCGGCCGGACGCCGGAGGACGTTCTTCCTATGGTGGACATCGAGCGGGCTCTCGCCCGCGACGGTTCGAGGAAGCGTTCTGCTCGCGACGTCCTCATCTTCAAACTGCACTACGTCGAGGGGTGTACGGCGCCGGAGATCGCCGCGTTCCCCGGGTTCGGCCTGACAGTTCGCGGCGTCGAAGCCGTCCTGACGCGGTGGAGGCGGAAGGTGAAGGAAATGTGAGGAGCTTCCGGGCATCAGGATGTCGCTGGCACGAAGCGTGTTGGTCCCTGAGTGGAGATGAGGAGGGTTCCGGATGAGGGCTATGGGAAGGATGCCAGAGGGCGAGCTCGCGCCGCCGCCGGGTCCGGGCGAGGATTGGGTCGACTCGCGATCGACGTTGGCGAACCCGGCCGCCCCTCCGACGATTCTGCTCGCCGAAGATGACCAGGTGGTCCAGGCCATCGTCGAACGGATGCTCGCCGGTGAAGGCTACCGGGTCGTCACGGCTGACGATGGAGGGGAGGCGCTGGAAGTGATCGAAGAACGTGGGAACGAAATCGATCTATTCCTGGCCGATGTCGTGCTCCCGAAGATCCCGGGCCACGCGGTCGCCGCTTTTGCCCTCGAGCATTTCCGCAAGATGGCCGTACTGTTCATATCGGGATATCCCCAGGACAAGAACCTGACCGGCAAGTGCCGGTTTCCGAATTCGTCGTTCCTCGCCAAGCCGTTCACGCCCGAGGAACTCCTGATGACGGTTCGGGCCCTTGTCGACCCCCCTCCGGAAGGGCAGCCGCTCGGACCGGAAGGCAGCGCCTAGCCCTTCCGGTCCCGAGCGCCGGTGGTCGAGCCACCGCGGCTATACATCCCATCCCGCCTGTTTTACTCTCTACGCACGATGAATCGGCTCCTGTATCTCGTGTTTTTCCTGTCCGGTGCGTCTGGACTTGTCTACCAGGTCATCTGGGTGCGGCTGACGGGCCTCGTTTTCGGAAACACCTCGTTCTCGATCGCAACCGTCATCGGCGCGTTCATGGCTGGGCTCGCCCTGGGCAGTTGGCGCATCGGCGTGTTCGCTGATCGCTACGAGCGGCCGCTGAGGCTCTACGGTGTACTGGAGATCCTCATCGGCGTGTCGGCGTTCCTGGTGCCGATGGCGTTTCGCGCGTTCGACACGGTGTATTGGTCGATCGCCCCCGCGGTCGAGTCGATACCGGGCGGCGGGTTGTCGATCCGGTTCCTTTCGTCGTTCGCAATCCTGATCGTCCCGACATTCCTCATGGGTGGGACGCTGCCGGTCCTGGGCCGGTACTTCGTTCGCCATGCGGGAGAGGTCGAATCGCGCATGGGAACGCTCTATGCGCTGAACACGTTCGGAGCCGCGGTCGGAACGCTGGGAGCCGCGCTGATATTGATCCCCGGCATGGGAGTGTCGCTTTCGACGACCTGGGTCGCGGCGCTCAACGTCCTGATCGGCCTCATCGCGATTCGCATGGACCTTCATCAGGATCCGATTCCCGCGGGGGGAACTCCGGAACCTTCGATCAGTCTTCCATCCGTTACAAGCCCCAACCCGGCGGCTTCCGGATCGGCGCGATCGGCCGATGGGCTGGTCCTGGTCACCCTGGCGGTGTCCGGATTCGTCGCGATGACGTACGAAGTCGCCTGGACGCGGGCCCTCTCGACGATTCTCGGAAGTTCGACCTACGCGTTCTCGATCATGCTGGTGACGTTCCTCGTCGGAATTGCCTCCGGGAGCACCTGGGCCGCGCGATATCGCCCCCGCGCCAGCATTGCGATGCTGGGGTTCGTCCAGCTCGGAGTTGCTGTCGGTGGTGTGGTCTTTCTCGTCGGTTTCCTCGCGGCGCCCTACCTCTTGGTCGCGCTGATCCGCGCGCTGTATTATTCCTTCCCCGCCGTCCTCACCATCCAGTTCCTCGTCAGCGCGTCGCTGATGCTGGTGGCGACGTTTTTCATGGGCGCGACATTCCCGATCGCGGCTCAGCTCTATTCGAGCCGTGTCGAGGTGCTGGGGCGAAGGATCGGCAGCGTCTATTCGGTGAATACCGTCGGCGCGATCCTGGGTTCGCTCGCGGCGGGCTTCGTCCTGTTGCCCCTCATCGGGACCGAGCGGACGGTGCTGGCGGGTTTGTTCATGAGCTCGGCGCTGGCGCTCGCCCTGCTGTCCGAAGGCCGAGGACGCGTCATGGCGGGCCGCTGGGTGTCGGCCGGACTCCTTGTCGTGGCCACTCTGACGATGGTCGGCGGCATCTTCTGGCCGCCGTCGATGCTGGACCGCGGAGTTCTGATCTACGCCCGCCAGTTCGATATTCGTCCGAACCTCAAGATGTCGGAACATTACGCGGACACCGATATCGTGTTCTTCGAGGAGGGCCGGAACGCCACGATCTCGGTTCGCCGCGGGAATAATTATTACGGACTGCGCACGAACGGCAAGGTCGACGCCTCGAACGGCCGCGACATGACGACGCAGTTGATGATCGGGCTGCTGCCCGGTTTCTACCATCCGGAACCGGAGCGGACGCTTGTCGTCGGTTACGGCGGAGGCGTGACCACGGGAGCGGCGACGGTGTTTCCCGAGACGACGATCGTCGATTG
>CAZTTI010000328.1:0-9601 GCA_964615925.1 uncultured Solibacteraceae bacterium | reverse complement strand
AACGACGTCGTCTGGTTGACGACGGTGATCTCGTCCTGCTCGCTGAGATAGCCGATCACGATGTTGAACATGAACCGGTCGAGCTGGGCTTCGGGAAGCGGATAGGTTCCTTCCAGCTCGATGGGGTTCTGCGTCGCCAATACGTAGAAAGGCTTGGCCAGCGGATACGTCTTTCCCTCCACGGTAACCGAACGCTCCTGCATGGCTTCGAGCAACGCGGACTGCGTCTTCGGCGGAGTCCGGTTCACTTCGTCGGCGAGAATGACGTTCGAGAAAATGGGCCCTTTCACGAACACGCGCGAGCGATGGCCCGTTGCCCGGTCCTCCTCGATGATCTCGGTTCCCGTGATGTCGGCGGGCATCAGGTCGGGCGTGAACTGGATACGCCTGAAATCAAGGTTGAGGACCTCGGACACGGTCTGGATCAACAGGGTCTTGGCCAGGCCGGGAACACCCGTGATCATGGCGTTGGCGCCGGTGAAAAGCGAGATCAACACCTGCCGGACGGCTTCGTCCTGACCGACGATGACCTTGCGGATCTCGTGGTCGATCCTCGCGACGTCCTTGTGGAACCGCTCGACCGTCTCCAGCTCTTTATCATCAACTTTGGTTTGCACACTCGGGTCCATTCATTACCTCGCTATCTCGAGTAACAACTCTTGCGCCGCTTCGAAAGACGGAGCAATCAACAGGCTTTCCATCACGTTCGTCCGCGCCTCGTCGAGTTCTCCCTTCGCGTGGTGCGCGCGGGCGAGCTGGTAGTAGGCGTTTGCCTCGTCGGGCGCGTCGAGCGCCAAAAGGGTCTCGTACTCGCGAATGGCTTCGTCCCAATACCCGAGTTCGAGAGCGATGGCGCCGAGGCGGCGGTGAGGATCCAACTGGGTCGGGATCATGAACATCACGCGGTTCAGGGCGTCGGCGGCGCCTTCGAGGTCTCCGGTCTCCTCGCGGAGCCGCGCGAGCTCGAGCAGACCGGCGAATCCGTGTTCGGCATAGGAGCCGAACCGGTCCAGTGTCGCGATCGCCAAGTCCAGGTCGCCAACGGCTTCATACGATGCGGCGAGCGGCAGATACGGATTGCCGTCGAAAGTGTACTCCGGGTACATGTTCACCGCGCGGGACAGGTTCTCGATCGCGGTCTCGTGGTCTCCCGCGTTGGCTGCCGCGACACCCTGCTCGGTCCATTGCCGGAACAACTCCAGGTCGATCAGCCCGGTCCGGGAATCCACCCAGGAGTTGAACTGCCGGTCGAACGCAGAGGGCGAGATGCCAAGGGCTTCCTCGAACACCTCTTCGGTCGTCCGGTCCTCCCGGTAGAGGCGCAACATCTCCAGAATCGTATCGAAACCGAACATCTCGTCGATGTAGTCGCAGACCAGCGACGCCTGATAGTAGGAAAGCGTGATCTGACCCGGGAACCGCGGGCGGACGAACCCCTCGTTGAGTTCGAGGACGGGAAGGAACTGGTCGTCCTGGATGGCGGCCAGAAAGTCGGGGCTCAGATCCTCTCCCCATCCCGGGCGCGCCCGCATCTCCTCGAAAACAGACAGGCCCTCGGAGAACCATCGCGGGATCTTGTGGTCGGTGATCTGCAGCGTGACCACGTGCGCGAACTCGTGCCACAACGTCCCGCCCCAGTTGAACTCGCCCGGAGGACGCGCCGAAGGGGAATCCATCGCCACGACCTTCCCGAACGACACGCCGAGTGCTCCGAGGCCCGGCAGACCCAGCGTGCGCACGGCGAAGTCGTCGTGGTGGGGATACATTTCGAAGACGATGGGCCAGTCCGGCTCGAAGCGGTATTTCTGGGTCAACGTCGTGTACGCTTCCTCGAGCAGCCCGCTCACGTAGGGGTAAAGCGCTTCGCTCTCGCTCTTCGCCAACATGACGTTGAAGTGGGCCGTCTCGAAGCGGTCGAAGTTCGTGAAGCTGTCCAGCAGCGTCAGTGTGTTCACAGTGGAAACGTTGAAGCGGTCGTTTTCATAGACCGTCTCGAGAACTTCCCGGGCCTCGGCTTCCTCCCCGATGCGGAGCAGGTTCACACCCAGGACGTTGTAGGCATCCCAGTCGGTCGGATCGAGGCGGATGGCCTCCCGGGCGAACTCCACCGCTTCAGCGTAGAGACGCACCATCACGCTCTGCTCGGCCAGGATCCGGTACATCTCCCCGAAGTTGGGGTTGAGGGCGAGGACCTGGGCGACGTACTGGTCGAATACCTCCTCCTCGCCACGCAGGTACGCCGTCGTCGCAAGCAGCGCGAGGGCTTCGGGCATCTGCCGGTTGACGTCGAGCGCTTGTCGCGTCGCCTCGTCGGCTTCGTCGTATTGTTCGGCCGTGATCCGCTGGCGCGCAATCATCAGGTGGGCGGCCGGAAGGTTCGGGTTCGTCTCCAACGCGGCTTCGATCAACTGCTCGCTGCGCTCGACGTTTTCGTCGGCCAGGAGACGGGCGAGTCCCAGGTTGGCATCGGGGTGGTTCGGATCGAGGGCGAGGGCGTCTTCGTAACTGGCGAGGGCCTCCGGCCGTTGATATTTCGCCGAGAGCATGTCGCCCCACCGGACGTGAATGTCCGGATCGAGCGGGTTGGCCTCCGCCGCGAAGCGGAACACCTCGTTGGCATCCTGGACATAGTTGGTGGCCCACATCGCCATCGCCACGTCGACCATACTCTCGTCTTCGTATTCTTCGTCCAGGAAACCGTCGATGATGGTGTCGTACAGGACGGTCGCCTCGGCCCCGCGGCCGGTCGATTCGAGAAGCACGGCCTTCTCGTACATCAGCGACACGCTGGCTCGATCGAACGATCCTTCGACCAGGGCGGAGTCGATATGAACGAGGGCCTCGTCGTAGTGGCCCTTGAGACGGTTGGCCCGGGCCGCGGCCAGGCGGATGGGGGCCGAAGCGGGAAACTCGGCCGCCAGCGCTTCGAAGCGGTCGAGCGCCTGGTCGTACCGGCCCTGGTGAATCCAGGATTCGAAGAGGGCCTCAACGACGCCGGGTGCGTGGTCCCCGTCCGCGACACGCGGTTCGAGGGCGCGCGCGGCGGCCGCATATTCGCCGGTCCGGGCCAGTTCGATCGGATCGCGGTTGTCGGTCTGTCCCAGGGCGCCGCACGCGCTCCAAACGACAACAAGGACGGCGAAAGCGGCAAGAACCGGGACGATCCGGAGGTTATTCATTCGGAGCGTCACTTTCGCCCTCCAGCGCACGGATCTCGGCCGAAGTTCGCGCGAGTTCAAGGAGCAGTTCCTGGAGCTGGGCCGTGAACTCGGCCGGGTCCATCAGGTTCTGGGCGTCGCGAAGCACGGCGACCTCGTTCTCCAGTGCCCGCTGCCGCTCGAGAAGCGCGCGCAGCTCGGGGTTCGCCACGTCGTCGAGGTCGCGCTCGCTGTTGAACGCGATCGCGCGAGCGAGCGACGGGATGTTGTCGGGATCGATGCCGGTCGGGTCCTCTCCGTTGGCGGCGATTTGCGGATGTTCGGTCGCGAGCCGTCCCTCGTCGCTGTAGAAGCGCTCGATCGCGAGCGTCGTGTAGCGGAAGGCCTCCCAAACCGAGATCCGCTCGTCAAGATCCTCGTCGGCCGCGTCGTCGGCCAACGTGTCGAGAAAGTATTGATAGAAGACCGGCTCGTTGCGTTCCGACCCCGACCGTGTCGCCGTCAGCACGACGCGTCCCTCGCCGCCGAGCAAGCCGATGGCGGCACCGCTGGAATTCGTGCCGTTGACGATGACGGTCCGACCCGCCCCCACCGAGCCGATCAACTCGGAGTACTCCGCCGACGTCAGGTCCTGCCCCATGATGTTGAACTTGTAGTCGTCCCGGTCGGCGGCACCGTGGCCAATGAAGAAGAGGAAAAACGTGTCGTCCTCCCCGAGCGTCTCGCCAAACCGCGCGAACGCGGCGCGGATGTCGTCGGCCCGCGCCGCCCGGTCCTCGAGGATCACAACTTCGTCTTCGGCGAATCCGAACCGTTCGACGAGCAGGTCTCGTGTGCCCGACGACCATTCGGCGAACTTCGTGCGATGTTCCTCGCTTCCGGGAACACCGCTCAGGATGAGGGCCGCCGAATCGGCAAAGGCCGATGCGGGAACCGCGGCGAGAACCGCGAATGCCAGGGCCGCTGGTGCCCAGCGTGTCATGCCAACCCCTTGGACTTTCGCCAGAACCACTCGCCGCCCAGCGTCATTGCGAGCAGGATGAAGAGGATCGGGGCGTCCCAAAGCTCGCGGGACTCGATGATGGACGATTCGCCATCAATATATTGCGCGTCTTCGGGAAGGTCGCCCAGCTCGGAGAGCGGATAGTAGCGGCCGCCCGACTGGTCGGCCATGGATTCGAGGAATCGCCGGTCGAGCGCGGCATTATAGAACTCCACCGGGCGGTCCCGCACCTGGAACGTGCTCTCGTAGGAACCGATCGCCTGGCCGCCGTAGGAGGCATCCACATCGAGCGTGTAGATTCCGCTGACGCTGCCCGTCATCGTCGCCTGGTAGGTCCCGTCCTCGAGGCCCGTCCAGTCGAAACGCAGGGGAACGACGTTGCCGTCGGGGTCGTAGACACGGCCGGAAACGTCGGCATTGTTCATGCGTTCGAAGCTCGCGTCGGAAATATCGGCGAACAGGCGGATCTGCTCGCCCGGAACGTAGCTGTCGTTCTCCGAACGGGCTTCCACCGGATCGGGGGATCCGTTCACGAGCCACCGCATGAGCTGGCGGAGGAAAAGCTCGTGCGTCTGGTCCTCGTGCGGCATCTGCATCTGCCAGCGCCAGCCGCTCGAGCTGGTAAACACCATGCTGCGTCCCCGGCCGTATCGCTGGTAGGCCAGCAGGACGGGACGGCCGCGGGTTCCGCCGACCGTGGCGAGAACCGTGGCGCCGACCTTGGCTTCGTCGACCCGGTTGAATTCGGTGAGGGGCGGCAGCTCGTCCCACCCGACGACGGGCTCGTTGCCGTTCGGGTTCAACTGCATGATGGGGTGGGAACGGCCGTAGTCGGAAACCTCGAGGGACACGTTTTCAACCGTGAAGTGGCTGGTTCCGGCCGGGAGCCGGACCGGCAGGACGTCGGCGATGACGGTGTTCTGGTAGTTGCCCTCGCTGAAGGAACTTCGTCCTCCGAGCATCAGCAGTCCACCGCCGCGTTCGGAAACGAAATCAACGATCATCTGCTGCTGTTCCTGCGTAAAAAACGTGGACTCGACGCTGCCCAGGATCAGCCCCTTGTATTCGAACAGCTCTTCCCGCGTCGTCGGGAACCCGTCGGCCAGAATTTGGTCGCTTTCAATCCCCTGGCGGAAGAACTTGTTGGGCGAGGTCCGGAGCAGCCGGACCAGGTCGATGCTCGAATCTTCCCACATGGCGCGCCCGATGAACTTGTAGTCCCACCGCGGTTCGCCGTCGACGTAGAGGATCTTCGGGCGGTCGTCGCTGACCTCGACCAGGGTCGACAACACGTTGTTCTCGGGGATGCGGTCCTCCGACGCTTCGATCGCGAACTCGAAGACGCGCGAACCCACGTTCGTGATCGGCAGGTCGATCTCGGCCTCGCCGATCTGGCCGTCGCGCGGCAGGCTCACCTGCTCGGATTTGAGCAGGACGCCGTTCTCCCGGACCTGGACCGTTGCCGGCCGGCCGGCCAGGCCGTGCGCGCGGAACGACACCTCCGCGGCGATCGTCGCGTCTTTCAGGCTGACTCGGGGCGTGACCGCCCGAATGAGCTCGACGTCGCGGTTGATCGAGTCGTTGCCCACGCCGACCGAATAGATCGGGATGCCCCTCGACTGGAGCCGCGACATGGACTCGGTGAAGCGTTCCGAGGAGTTGTCGACGCCGTCGCTGATCAGGGCGACGCCAGCCAGCGGGACCGACGCCAGTTCCTGGAACAGCAACTCCGTCGCCGATTCGACGCGCGTCCGGTCCCCTTCGAACGTCATGCGGCCCATGTCGTCGATGCGCTCGGCTTCGCGGTCGAACCGGTAGGTCCGGACACGGAACTTCTCGCCCAACCGGCCGAAGAAGTTCGTCGACGCCATCTCGTTCAACAGGAGATCGGCCCGCCGGTTTCCGTCGCCCTCGTCGGAGATCTGCATGCTTCGCGAGTTGTCCACCACGACGGCGAAGTAGGACTCCTGCGGAAGCACGGTCGCGATGTTCATCACCGGCTGGAGCAGGATAAAAAGCATGATGACGAACGTGATCGACCTGAGGACGATCATGCCGATCGACGCATGGTTCGAGATCGAACGGTAAATCAGGATCGCACCGACGACGGCGACAGCCGCGAACAGCCAGAACATGTCCGGGCTGTTGAGCATCTGGAACGCCAGCGTCCCCCGCTCGTAGACGATCGGGTCATACTTGAAGAGCGTCTCGAACCAGTTCATCTTCCTACTTCCTCAAGATGAAAAATCAGTGCGTCATCGCGTAAATGATGTAGTTGATCCCGATGCGGAACGCGAAGCTCGGGAACTCATTGGGATACGACGGGTCATCCGCATGTTCCCATGCGTCGCCGATGTCGGTATTGAAGTTGATGACCATCATCGGCCGCCGGTCGTCGTCGAACACCGCCAGGGCGTAGGGCGTCTGGGAGTCATACGTCTCGTAAGTCACCCCCCCGTAGGGCACCCGTCTCCCGTTGCCGATGTTCGGAACCTGGATGATCTGGTCGATGTCGAAAAAGGCATGAAACAAGGGGTGCGACATGGGGAGCTGCTCGGGCTCCCTGTCTGGAAAGATCTTCGCGAGATCGTAGGCGAAGTTCGACCACTCCGCCCCACCCCAGAAATCGTCGATCATGATGAATCCGCCCCTGTCCATGTATTCCCGGAGCCGGGCGGCTTCCTCGACGCTCAGGTTCATTCCCCGGCCCCGTCCGACTTCGAGCGCGTACAGGAACGGATAGCTGAACAGCGCCGGATCCATGATGTCGATCGCAATATCGCGGTCCATCACGACGCGGATGTTCGACATCCGGTCAATGGCCATGATGAAGTGCTTGTCAGCTTCGGGCCAGTCGGTCCGCCAGCTCCCGCCACGGCGGCCGAAGTTGGCCAGACCGCCCGATTCGTCGTAGATGAGGCGCGCGAAGACGAATTCCGAACCGTCCGCTCCGCCATAACTCCCGTCGACGGGTCCGAACAGATTGCCGAACTGTAGAGCCATCAATGGAATGGGGAGCAGTGCGAGGCACATCGCCGCTACGAGTCGCTTCATCGATTCGCACGTCCTTTTGAACTGGAATTCGCCCTTCGAACCACATCGCCGAACGTGGCGGGTTTCGCTGGCTTCCACGTGGGTTCAGTCTGACCCATTCTACCGGCAAATCTCAACCGCTGCACTGGCTTGCCCGGATTTTACGTGCTTTAACACCGAATGATTCAGCCCTCCGTCGCTTTCCTTCTCAATCCCATGAACTCCACGAAGTTGATCGTCGCGTGGGCGAGAGCAACGGCCACGAGGCTTCCGGTCTCCTGATAGACGATCCCGAGCAGGAAACCAATGGCGACGGCGATCACCGTCCACGGGGCCATCCGCCGATTCACCGGAAGGTGGAGGAGGCCGAAGAAGAGGCTCGTCACGACCAGGCCGAAGGCCGGCTGCATGATGCCGCGAAAAAAAGTCTCTTCCGCGATTCCGCTCGCAACCGACATCACGAACGCGCCCCCCGGCGTCACCTCGCCGAGCAGCAGCCGGAACTCGTCCTCGAGGCGGCGCGCCCAGAGGAACGTTCCCCTGAGCGCTGCGCCCGCGGAGAGCACGGCCGCCGCCAGACTCAGACCGATGAGGACGTTCCACCCCGTGGCAGGCCACTCCGGCTCGGGGAACAGTTCCTCGATCCGCCCCTGCCAGGCCCCGAGCGCGAGCGCCGCCACGAAGAGGAGGGCGTAGCCGATCGTCGAGGAGCGGACCATCGAATCCGGGTCGTTCATTCCAGATCGACGCCCATAGAGGCGAAAAGGGCAATCAGCCAGTCCACCCCCTCGAACCGGTAGGCGCGGATGCCGAGTTCCGACGCGGCCCCAATGTTCTCCTCGCGATCGTCGATGAACAATAGATCCGGCGCGCTGAAACCGGACACCTCGATTGCGCGGTGGTAAATCACAGGATCGGGTTTGAGGGATCCGACTTCGTAGGAGAGCACCAAGTTGGTGAAGTGCCCGAACACGTCGTAGTTGTCGCGGACAAACGCCGCGTGCGCTTCGTTCGTGTTCGAGACCAGCGTCAGCGGGAACCGGCCGGCGATCGCCGGAAGGAAGTGCGGCGGCAGGATCGGGACCGGGTCGAAGACCTCGGTCCAGCACTTCATGAACTGGGCGAACGTCATGTCGAGGCTCGCGTGGGTCTTCACGTGGCCATAGAACTCGGCCGCCGTCGTCTCGCCGCGCTCGTAAGCCCGGGCCACACCCGAGTCCCAGACGATGCGCATGAGCTGGTCCATGTCGACTTGCGATCGGGACTGGAGGGTCGCCTCGCATCCGGACATGTCGAAGTCGACGAGGACGCGCCCCATGTCGAAGAGGATCGCGCGCGGCGTCATCACGGTCGCTGCAAGGCGGGCGGCGTCGCCGGCCGCTGGTATACTCGTCTCATGGACAACCACTTCCCTTCCGGCCGCATCGACGGACGGGTTGGCGGACGGATTGACGGACAACGCCGGTCCAACCCCGCGGAATCCACCAACAAGGAAGCCGAATACATCGAGTGGCTCTCGAGAAACAAGGTACCCGTGGTCGTCAAACTCCTCGACGACGAGGAACTGCGGGGATGGATCGAATATTACGATCGGGACATCATCCGGCTCACCCGCGACTCCGGCTCCAACCTTTTCATATACAAAGACCGCGTCAAATATCTCTTCGAAGACCCTGATCACGCGCCGCGGCGCCGCTAGTCTTCACGGTTCGAGCCTCATCCCTCGAAACGATTCGTGATCGGCATCCTCCGGTCCCGTCCGAATGCCCTAGGCGTGATCTTCACGCCCGGAGCCGCCTGCCGGCGTTTGTACTCGCTATGGTCCACCAACGAGACGACGCGGCGGACCGTTTCGGGCGAAAACCCCATACGGATGATGTCCTCCACCCCGCGGTCTTCCTCGACGTAGGCCAACAGAATGGGATCGAGCTCGTCGTACGGCGGGAGAGAGTCGGAGTCCTTCTGACCGGGGCGCAGCTCGGCCGAAGGGGGCTTATCGATGATGGCAACCGGGATTCGCTCCCCCGCCCCGGCCGCGTTCACGAATCGCGCCAGCCGGTAGACGGTGGTCTTGGTAACGTCCTTCAGCACCGCGAAGCCGCCGGCCATGTCGCCGTAGAGCGTGCAGTAACCGACGCTGACCTCGCTCTTGTTTCCCGTGCTGAGGACGAGCCACCCGAACTTGTTGGAGAGCGCCATGACCAGGTTGCCCCGGATCCGGGCCTGGATGTTCTCTTCGGTGACGCCGCGCTCCTGCCCGGCGAACGTCCCGGCCAGCGTGCACTCGTAGGCCCGCATCAGTTCGGCGATGGGCATCGTGATCAGTTCGATCCCGAGGTTTCGGCCGAGGCGGACCGAATCGTCCACGCTCCCCGCGGAGGAGAACTCCGAGGGCATCATCACGCCC
>CAZTTI010000327.1:0-3580 GCA_964615925.1 uncultured Solibacteraceae bacterium | reverse complement strand
GACGCCAGGCCGACGCCGCGATGGCCCGACGGTCAGGTTCGCCTCGGCCCCGAACCGGGAGAAAAAGGCTACTGGGGAACCGTGAGCGTCCCCGACCTGTACGAGCAAACGGACGAGCCGATTCCAATGAACGCCGACGGCCTCGTCGAGAACCTCGGCGACATCGACCGCGTCGCGCCGTTCCGCGACTGGTCCCGGGCCCTTTACGAACGCCGGCAGCGGCGCCTCCTCGTCGACGACCCGTATTCGGTCTGTGTCCCCTCGGGCGGGCCGCGTCTCTTCCTGATGCCGCACGGAATCCAGTTCGTCGAGCAACGGGAGATGGGCCGTATCCTGGTGCTTCAGGGCGGCGGGAACCGGAACTGGAAGACGATTTCTACCGACGGCCGGCCCGCCCTCCAGGCCGACGAAGCCGTGTTGACCTATTTCGGCACGTCCACAGGACGCTGGGAAGGCGATACACTCGTGGTCGAGTCGGTCGGGTTCAACGAGCGCTTCTGGTTTGCGAACGGCGGTCTGCCCCACACCGAAGCCCTGCGCCTGACCGAGCGGATCTCGCGGCCGGACCGCGGCACGCTGGTCTACGAGGTCACCGTGGATGATCCGGTGGCCTACACCCGGCCGTGGACGGCCCGCTGGACGCTCGAGTGGATGGAGGGAGAGGAAATTCAGGAGTTCTACTGCGAAGAGAACGCCGAGTCGACGTTCGTTCGATAACGGAGCAAGTCATGAAAAAAGTGCTGTTCTGTCTGGGCATCATCGTGCTGGCCGCCGGAGCGTTTCCCATCGCGGCACATCACGCCTTCGAGGTGGACTACGATCCCGCCGACACCACGGACCTTTCCGGCGTCGTCACGAAGGTGGAGTGGAACAACCCCCACGCCCACGTCTTCATCAATGTGGAAGGGGACGCTGGCGATATCGCGAACTACGCGATCGAACTGGGACCGCCGTACGCCCTCGTCCGCGGCGGATGGCAGAGGGAGACCGTCAAGATCGGCGATACGATCACGATGGAGAACGTGGCTCGCGCCCGGGACGGGTCCTCTCGCGCCGGGGCGACGCGGCAATCGGCCCTGGTACTCTCCTCGGGTGAACGGATGGTCTTGAGGTAAGCAATGCAACGGCGCGCCATCTTCACCGGGATCGTGACCCTGCTCCTGGCCGTAAATGTCGTCCATGCGCAGGATCCGGAACCCACGCCGCGCGACGCCAACGGTCGTCCGCATCTGGGGTCGGCTCCAAACTTTCCGGGATACTGGGAAATTCGTCCCGGCGGGGGCGGCGGGATCGGTTTCCCACCAAACCTAGACCTCCCGCTCAAGCCATGGACCCGCGCGCTGATGGAGTACCGGGATTCGCTGGAAGGCGTGTATCCCCCTTCGGTCGAGTGCAAGCCGACGGGCGGCCCAGGTTTTTTCCCCTCACCCGGATTTGACGTCGTCCACGACCCCGTCCAGGAAAAGATCTTTATCCTGAACATTGCGGGGCCGCACTCCTGGCGCGTGATCCATATGGACGGCCGGGAGCATCCCGAAGACCTCCGCCCCACCTACCTCGGGCACTCCATCGGGCGCTGGGAAGGCGACACGCTCGTCATCGACACGGTCGGGTTCAACGAAAAGTCCTGGATCCGGGGATCGATCCCGACCACGGACCAGTTGCACCTCGTCGAGCGGATCACGCGCCCGAACCTGCGGACAATTCGTTACGAGGTCACATTCGAAGATCCGGAAGCGTTCACCGATACGTGGAGCGGCGGATGGGAAATCAACACGGACACGGGATCGTCGTGGATCGACGGTGGCGAGATGTTCGAATACATCTGCCAGGACTCCCGCTTGTAGCTACTTTTCCGCGACGATGTAGACGATAAAGGCATCGTCGGCCTCGCCGTTCTCGGTGGGGCTGTACTCGCCGTTGCCCTCTCCCGTCTTTTCGTCGGTGCCCTCCCAATACACGATCACGTCGGAAAACCCCGCTTCGAAAAGGACTTCGCGGATCTCCGGAAGCGTCCACAATCGCCACTCGTAGACGAAGGCGTTTTTCATCCGGGATCCGTCGGGAAAGCTGAAGTGGATCCGGCATTCGCAACGGCCCGTGATCGGATTGTACGCGTGCTGGTCCCAGATGTAGGTGAAGCTGCCGAACCCGGTGCGCTCCTTCATCTCGCGCATCGAGTCGGGGCCGCCGTAGGCATCCAGCATGAAGAGGCCGTCGTCGACAAGGCCGTCGTACACACGCCGGAAATAGGTCCGGAGCTGGTCGCGGGTGTGGAAGATCCAGTAGCTGAAGTTCATGGCGAGGACGACGTCCACCGGCGGGCCGTCCACCTCGAGCACGTTGGCGTTGAGGAGCGTCACCCGTTCCCGGGCGGACGGTTTGAGCTGGGCGACGTTGTTCTCGCGGCCCCATTCCTGCACAGCCGGGTCGAGGTCCACAGCGATCGCCGTATTCGTGGGTCGTCGACGCACGAACTCCGAAGACGTGTTGGCCGTCCCTCCGAAGTCCTCGCGGAGCGAACGCGGCTTGCGCCGACGGCGAGACCGGAAGGTCTCGTCGACAAAGTCGATCTCGGCTTCCACGCACTGGACGGATTCTTCGTACAGGCGGTGCCGATCGGCGCGCTCGGCCATGCTCGGCTTCGTCTTGCGTTTGGCACCCTTCGTCTTGTTCCCCACGTTCGTCCTTCCGGCCGGGACACTTCCCCCCGGGCCAGAGGCACTATGACATCCGCCGGGGACAGAACGGGGTCTAAGGCTCGTTTTGAGGGGGTTCAGCGCGCAGGTTGGCGGTCACGGCATCACCTGCGGAAACGGTGACCGGATCTCCCTCTCCGGCCGCCGGCAAGATGCCGGTTGACGTCCTCGGGAGGACCTGGATGCGGTAGTCTCCAGGGGCAACGCCGGAAACCGAATACGCGCCGTTCGAATCGGCCGTGGTCGTGCGTCGCCGCATTGGGGACGCGCTCTCCAGCGTCTCGCCTTCAGGGATCACCGCCACCATCGCCCCCGGCAGTGTCCGGTTGTCAGCGTCCGACACGATCCCGGAGACCGTGGCGCCGTTCGGACTCAGCAGCACGTCGAGGCCTTCAGCCACGGCGTCCCCGACGACGATGGGAGAACCGACCGGGATCTCCTGGCCGTTGAACCGGACGCGCTCGACGTAGAAACCGGATCCCAGCGCCACCGTGGCCATGTTGAGTTGATACTCCCCGGGCTGGACCGACTCGAACAGGAACTCTCCGGGCGTTTCCGCTGGGTTGGATGTCGTACCGATGGGGACGCCGGGACTCGACAGCGTCAGGCGCACGGTCCCCCAATCGAGATTCCGAACCATCTCCGTTGCGGCGGGCGAAGCGGGATCCTCGATGAAGACGCGACCACGGAAGTTCAGACCCGGGCCGATCGTCAGGACGATGTCCTCGAGGTCGCGGTTGTTGACCGTAACCCTCATTGCCCCGCGCGGTCCCGGTCGTCCGGAGAGAACGGCCGTGACCATCAGGTTGTACGCGCCCGGAGGGACGTTCGTGACCTCAAAGTTGCCTTCGGCGTCGACGTTCCGCGCCGAGAGAGTGGAG
>CAZTTI010000326.1:0-5475 GCA_964615925.1 uncultured Solibacteraceae bacterium | reverse complement strand
GATCGACAGGGACGGTTTCCTCGGTCTTTTCGACGATCACCTGACGGTGATCGAAGAAGGCGACGAGCCCGAGTTCATGGGCTGGCTGGTGCCGGCCTATTCGCGCCCGAGCGTCTCACGGACCTTTCTCTCATCCCTCGTCGGGGGCCGGCGCTTCCGGGTGAATTCGAACCCGCACGGCGAGCTCCGGGCGTTCGTCATGTCCGGCGAATACGAAAAAGTTCTCCCGATGGACCTCTATCCGCAACACCTGATCAACTCGATCTTGTACCAGGACTTCGATCAGATGGAAGGTCTCGGCATCTACGAAGTCGTCGAGGAGGACCTGGCGCTCTGCGAGTTCGCGTGCACCTCCAAGCAACCGGTCCAGCGGATCCTGCGCGAGGGACTCGACGCGCTCCGAATGGAAGAGATGACGCAATGAAGCTGATCAAGGGCCTGCTGGGCGCCGTCAAACCCCACTTCGAGGGAGGCGGCCGCTTCCGCAAGCTGTATCACGCGTACGATGCGTTCGAAACGTTCCTCTTCGTCCCGGGGCAGCCCACCTCCGGCGGCGCCCACATCCGCGACGGGATCGACCTGAAACGGACGATGTTCACCGTCGTCGTCGCGATGTTGCCGTGCCTCGCGTTCGGGATCTGGAACGTCGGACACCAATATTATGTTGCGGCGGGCCAGTCGACGGGTATCGGCGACGGCCTCGTCGAGAAGTTCCTGTTCGGATCGCTGCACGTTCTGCCGATCGTTGCGGTCACCTACGTCGTCGGCCTCTCGACCGAGTTCGCCTTCGCCGTGATCCGCGATCATCCCGTGAACGAGGGGTTCCTGGTCACCGGAATGCTCATCCCGCTGATCCTTCCACCGGCAATCCCGCTCTGGATGGTGGCGCTGGCGACGATCTTCGCCGTCGTCATCGGCAAGGAAGCGTTCGGGGGGACCGGGATGAACATCCTGAACGTGGCGCTGGTCGCGCGCGTCTTCCTGTTTTTCGCATACCCGACCTACATCTCGGGAGACCAGGTGTGGGTGGCGGGCGATCCGGCCGGCTTCGTCGACGGTTTTTCCGGCGCGACGCCGCTGGCCGTCGGTTACCTCGACGGGATCGACGGGCTCCGATCCGGCGGCGGCCCCTTCGACTACGGCCTCGGAAGCATCATCCTGGGAACGATCCCGGGGTCCATCGGCGAAACTTCCGCCGTCGCCATCGGTATCGGCGCCCTCATCCTGATCGCGACCGGCGTCGGAAGCTGGACGATCATGGCCTCCGTCACCGCCGGCACGCTCGCGACCGCGGCCGGACTTCTCGCGCTGGACATCACGCCGTTCGCCGGCGTCCCCGCCCACTACCATCTGTTCATGGGAGGGATGCTGTTTGCCACCGTCTATATGGCCACCGACCCGGTCACGGCGGCGCAGACGGCAAAGGGCAAGGTCATCTATGGATTCCTGATCGGCGTCTTCGGCATGGTGATCCGCGTGCTGAACCCGGCCTACCCCGAAGGCTGGATGCTTGCTATTCTGTTGATGAACGTCTTCGCGCCCACAATCGATCACATCGTGATCCAGGCGAACATCCGCAGGCGACTGGAGAGGCGAGAGAGATTGGAAAGAAGGTAGCGTGCACTCGAATAGGTACACCGTGTTCTTCGCGGTGGGCATCACCGTCACCGTCGCCGTCGTCCTGTCCTTCGCCGCCGCCGGACTCGGTCCGCGTCAGGAGGCCAATGCCCGGCGCGCCCAGAGGGCGGCCATCCTGGAAACCGTGATGGACGTCAACCCGGAGACCCTCGAAGCCGACTACGCCGCCTACATCACCGAGCGCGTCTTCGACGCCGGGGGAGCCCCAATCGACATCGCCGCGATCGACGTCAACCTCGCGCGCGAGGTGCGCAAGGCGCCCGACGACCGCGCGTTCCCCGTTTACGTATTCGAGCGCCAGGGCACGGTGAGCTACATCGTCCCGATCCGGGGCGCGGGCTTGTGGGGGCCGATTTCGGCGTACGTCGCGCTCGCGAGCGATCTCAACACGATCACGGGCGTCAGCTTCGACCACGAGAAGGAGACGCCCGGCCTCGGAGCCGAGATCAACACGCCGGCTTTCGAAGAACGGTTCGAAGGCAAGAGCCTCTACGATGGCGCGGAGTTCGCATCGGTTCGTGTCCTGAAAGGCGGCACCGAATCGAACCCGCACGCGGTGGACGGACTGACGGGCGCGACGATGACGATGAACGGGGTCACGGACATGTTCGCCGAAGAGCTGTCGTTGTACCTGCCCATTTTCGAGGAGCTGGGTTCATGAGCACCGTCGTCGAGGAACAACCCGAATCCGCCCAACCCATCGTCGCCGAACCGCGCGAGGCGCTGCTCGGGCCGAAAAACCGGAGGCTCGTCACCGACCCCTTCAGCGACAACAACCCGATCACGGTCCAGGTGCTCGGCATCTGTTCGGCGCTGGCGATCACGACCCAGATGCGGACGGCGACGGTCATGGCAATTTCGGTCGTTTTCGTCATCTCGGCATCGAACGTCACGATTTCGCTCCTCCGGCGTTCGATCCCGCCGCGCGTGCGCATGATCGTCCAACTGCTGGTGATCTCCGGGCTGGTCGTTCTCGTGGACCAGATCCTGAAAGCGTTCGCCTACGACGTGAGCCGGCAGCTTTCCGTCTACGTCGGCCTCATCATCACCAACTGCATCGTGATGGGGCGCCTCGAAGCGTTCGCCATGAGCAACCGGCCCTGGCCGTCGCTGCTCGACGGCGTCGGCAACGGCGTCGGGTACGGCATGATCCTCGTCGTCGTCTCGTTCTTTCGCGAGCTGTTCGGATCGGGATCGCTTTTCGGCTACCGGGTCGTCCCCCAGATCCTCTACGACATGGGTTACGAGAACAACGGCATCATGTTGACCTCGGCAGCGGCGATGTTCCTCATCGGGGTCTTCATCTGGGTCCAGCGCGGGCTCCGCAAGAAGCTCGTCGACGTTTCCTAGAAGAGGAAAACGATGGAACTGGTCAACATCTTCGTCCGTTCGGCCTTCATCGAAAACATGGTACTGGCCTATTTCCTCGGCATGTGTTCGTTCCTCGCCGTTTCGAAGACGGTCAAGACGGCCTTCGGCCTGGGCCTGGCCGTGATCTTCGTCCTCGGCATCACGGCGCCGCTGAACTGGCTGATCCAGACCTATCTGCTCTCGGAAGGCGCGCTCGGCTTCATCTCGCCCGCCCTGGCCTCGGTCGACCTGACGTTCCTGCAGTTCATCGTCTTCATCGCCGCGATTGCCTCGATGGTCCAGCTCGTGGAGATGGTGGTCGAGAGGTTCTTCCCGCCTCTCTACACGGCGCTGGGTATCTTCCTGTCGCTGATCACGGTGAACTGCGCCATCCTCGGCGGGTCGCTTTTCATGGTCGAGCGCCAGTACGGTTTCGACGAGGCCATCGTTTTCGGCCTCGGCTCGGGATTCGGATTTTTCCTCGCGATTGTGGCTATCGCGTCGATCCGTGAGAAGCTCCGGTATTCGAACATCCCGGCGCCTCTCCGCGGCCTGGGCATCGCCTTCATCATGACGGGCCTTATGGGGCTGGCGTTCATGAGCTTCGCGGGGATCAGCCTGTGACGAACATCCTTCCCGTCGCCTTCGGCGGCGCTCTGGCCACGGGCCTCGTGATCCTTGTCCTCGTCGGGATCCTCATCGTCGCCAAAGAGAAGCTGACGCCGTCGGGCGACGTGCGCCTCGTCATCAACGGCGACGACGAACATCCCATGGTCGTCGAGCCCGGAGGGACCCTGCTCTCGGCGCTCGCCAACCGGTCGATCTACCTGCCGTCGGCCTGCGGCGGCGGCGGCACGTGCGCGCTGTGCCGGTGCCAGATTCTCGAAGGCGGCGGCGACGTCCTACCCACAGAGACCAACCACCTGAACCGGAAGGAAGTGGCCAATCACTGGCGTCTGGCCTGCCAGGTGAAGGTCAAGGAAGACATGCGGCTCCGGGTACCGGTAGAGGTTTTCGGCATCAAGAAGTGGGAGTGCACGGTCGTCTCGAACCGGAACGTGGCGACGTTCATCAAGGAACTGGTCCTCAAGCTGCCCGAAGGCGAAAGGCTCGAGTTCGAGTCCGGCGGCTACATCCAGCTCGATGTCCCGCCCTCTGAGGTCGCCTTCAAGGACTTCGAGGTCGAGGAGCGCTTCCGGCCCGACTGGGACAAGTTCAAGCTCTGGGACCTCCGGATGCGGAACCGTGAGCCGCTGTTCCGGGCCTATTCGATGGCCAACCACCCGGCCGAAGGCAACATCGTGATGCTCAACATCCGGATCGCCACGCCGCCGTTCGACCGTCAGAAAGGCGGGTGGATGGACGTGAACCCGGGCGTCTGCTCCTCCTACGTCTTTTCGCTCAAGGCTGGCGACCGGGTCACGATCTCCGGCCCTTACGGCGAGTTCTTCATCAAGGACACCGACAAGGAGATGGTCTACATCGGGGGCGGCGCCGGGATGGCCCCGCTCCGGTCGCACATCTTCCACCTGTTTCACACGCTCGGGACCTCCCGGAAAGTCTCCTACTGGTACGGCGGCCGCTCCTCGCGCGAGCTGTTCTACACGGAGGACTTTCGCGAAATCGAAGAGCGGTTCCCGAACTTCAAATACCACATCGCCTTGTCCGAGCCCCTACCCGAAGACCAGTGGGACGGCCCGACCGGCTTCATCCATCAGGTCCTCTACGACCACTATCTGAAGGACCATCCGGAACCCGAAGAAGTCGAATATTATCTATGCGGTCCGCCACTAATGCTCAAGGCCTGCCTGAATATGCTCGACGAACTGGGCGTCCCGTCCGGGAGCATCGCGTTCGATGATTTCGGTTCGTAGTGCGGCGCTGGCCGCCGGTCTGGCCAACCTCTCCTGCACTCCCGACGCGACCGTTGTCCGCATCACCGGGGCAACAATGGGGACAACGTATGCGATCACGGCGCCGGCGCCGGTGGAATCGGACCTGGAAGCTTCGATCGCGGAACTCCTGGCCCAGATCAACGATTCGATGTCGACCTACATCCCCGAATCCACGATCTCCCGCATCAACACCCGGTCCGGCGCCGAGGCATGGCACGCGGTCGATCCCCATTTCGAAACCGTATTCCGGCGATCGAAAGAGATCTTCGAAGACACCGCGGGAAGGTTCAATCCGGCCGTCGGGCCGCTGGTCGAGGCCTGGGGCTTCGGCCCCGGAGGGCCCTCAACGATCCCGGACGAAGCCCAACTCTCCGCCCTCGTGGCGCTGGCCGACTTCGACGCGTTCGAGTTCTTGGACGATCCGCCTTCGGTTCGCAAGGCGCTTCCCGAAGCGGCTCTCGACTTCAATGCGATCGCGAAAGGGTATGCCGTCGACGAGGTCGGCCGTCTCCTCGAGAGCCGGGACGTGGAAAATTACTTCGCCGAGATCGGCGGCGAGGTCCGGACCCGGGGCCGGCATCCCGACGGGCGG
>CAZTTI010000325.1:0-3403 GCA_964615925.1 uncultured Solibacteraceae bacterium | reverse complement strand
TGCGGCCGTGGAGGGAGGCCCATCCCGACTCGGCCGATCTTCGCGAGGTCTTCGTGACGATGCTCGAGGATTGGACGATCGAAGGCTTCGACCCGTTCGCCGCGCCCGCGGAAACCGGCACGCCGTTTGGTCCGAAGCGCGGCAGCAATGCCGCCGCTGTCGGGCGGCAACGCGTGGTCGCCGAACGCATGGTCGGGCTTCCCGGGGACACGCCGTACCGGACCGACGAATCCGGATTCCGCGTCAATCGCCAGTTCACCGACGTGCCCCAGGACGAACCCGAAATCCACGCCGCACCCGGATTCGAAGGCGAAGTCCACGCCTACAACCTCTTCGCCTACCTCTCGCGCTCCGACGTCACGTGGAACCCCTCGGTGTGCTCGGTCGTCGGCGACAGCCTGATGTGTCCGACCACCGAAGAGCAGATCCTGCCCATCACGCACGGCAACGATCGCGTCGAGTGGTTCATCCAGGCCAGCGACGAGATCATCTGGGACGTCGAGGACGGTGGGACCGGAAAGCTCCGCGCCAAGGTCGTCATGAAGGCTGGCGACGTCGCGGCGATGCCGGCCGACATCAAGCACCGTGGGTATTCCCCGAAGCGATCGATGCTCATCGTCTGGGAGAACAACGATCATTCGTTGCCCGAGCGATACGCGCGCGGCGAGTTCAAACCCTATCCGGTGGAGTTCTGAGTGTCCGCCGAAGTCGAAGCCCGGACGAAGATCGACATCGAAACGCGGTTGTTCATCGGCGGCGAGTTCTTCGATTCGATCGAGGGTGGCCGCATCCCGGTTCTCAACCCGCACGACAATAGCGTGCTCGCCGAGGTCTCCGAAGCGCGCCAGGCCGATGTTGACCGGGCGATCGGTGCCGCGCAGAAGGCCCTTCCCGGCTGGAAGAAGACTCCCCCCGCCGAGCGAGGCCGGCTGCTCGGGAAACTCGCCGACGCGATCGAGGCGGACGGAGAATATCTCACCACGCTCGAGTGCCTCGATACCGGCCATCCGATTCGGGACACCCGCATTCTCGACCTTCCCCGGACCGTCGTCACGTTCCGGTACTTCGCCGGGCTCGCCGACAAGATCGACGGGCGGACGGTTCCGATGGAACCGGGATTCCTGAACTACGTCACGCGCGAGCCCGTCGGCGTCGTCGGCCAGATCGTGCCGTGGAACTTTCCCCTGATGTTCACCAGTTGGAAGCTGGGTCCGGCCCTGGCGTCGGGCAACGTCGTCGTGCTGAAGCCGGCCGAGTTGACGCCGTTGACGACGCTCCGCGTGGCGCATCTGTGCCGTGAGGTCGGCATCCCCGACGGCGTCGTCAACGTCGTCCCCGGCTACGGCCACATCGCGGGCCAGCACCTGGCCGAACATTCCGGGATCGACAAGATCGCGTTCACGGGATCAACCGTCACCGGTCGCAAGATCGTCGAAGCGTCGAAAGGGAACCTCAAGCGTGTCCAGCTCGAGCTCGGCGGGAAGGGCGCGAACATCGTCTTCGACGACGCCGACCTGGACGCGGCCGTCAACGGCGCCGCGTTCGCGATCTTCCACAACCAGGGCCAGGCCTGCATCGCCGGATCGCGGCTCCTGCTCCACGAAAAGATCGCCGACGGCTTTCTCGCACGTTTCCTCGATCTCGCAAGGTCGATCAAGGTCGGCAATCCTTTGGATCCGGCCACCGAGATGGGTCCGCTCACGTCAGCCCTGCACCGGGATCGGGTCATGAAGTACATCGGCGTGGCCCGCGAGGAAGGCAGCACGATCCTGACCGGAGGGAAAGCTCCCGACGACGATACCCTGTCCAAGGGGTGTTACATCGAACCGACCGTCGTCACCGCGAAGCCCACCGACCGCGTCTGTCAGGAAGAAGTGTTCGGTCCGTTCGTGTCGGTGACGCGCTTCAATGACGACTCGGACGTCATTGACATCGCCAACTCGACGCCTTACGGTCTGGGCGGCGGGCTCTGGACCCAGAACCTCAAACGCGCCCATCGCGTTGCCGAAAGCATGCGGACCGGGATGGTGTGGGTGAATTGTTACAAGCGCGTCAGCCCGGGCGCGCCGTTCGGCGGCGTGGGCGAATCCGGATACGGCCGGGACCTCGGGATCGAAGCCATCCACGAATACACCGACGCCAAGTCGGTCGTCATCAACTACGACGGGAACATCCCTCCGTATTATCCGCGCCGAAGTCAGGGATCCTCATTGTAGAATCAGGCAGCTCGGGGTCAGATCGACTCATTCTCTGGATCCACAGGATCCACACTTGGCGGACGGCTGTCCATTCCGTATCCTCGAAGCTCCGGTTTTGCAAACGCCTTTTCGACAGCAGATGACGGAGGAACGATTGATGAAAGAGTTGGATCTGGATATCGACATCGAAGTGCTGGAAGATCGAATTGCGCCCTCGCTGCTCTCCGTCAACCTCCTGGTCAACGGATGTCGATACATCCGCGGGATCTTCATGGACTCCGCGGGAGTCCGCGCCCTGAGGGCGAACAACGTCGTCGTGGTCGATACAGGAATCAAGCCGGTCTAGTTGACTCGCCGGATGGGGCTCCCCCACGCCTACCTGATCGGCGAGCCGATTCTCCGGCCGGGCGAAAGGGAACAACTCTTCGTTCCCTGCGGGCAAGCCCACGCCTGCCACTCGGTCTTCAGGGAAACATCCGACGAGACGGAAATCGTTTCCCGGCTCCGCGACGAGTATCTTTCCATCGTTCGGACCCTCCATGGGATGGGGATTCCGTTCCGCATCGTCTACGCCCACCCCGAAATCATCGATCGCGACGTGCTCGCCGAACTCGCCAGGAGCCGATCGAAGTTCGCGCGATTCAGCGAAGGGTTCTTTCCCTCCTCGGTCGCTTTTCCCCGAGATTTCTGCTCGGTGCTGCCCGGGCTCGTCCTGTTCAACGAAGACGCCCGGCTGAAGGTGACCGAATCCGAGGGATGGGTCCTTCGAACTTCCCCGTTCGGCCAGGGAGGGCGGATGCTGGCCGCCGGGACGACGGTGATTCTCAGCGAACGGTTGTGCCGGACCAAAGACGCGTCCGAAACGGTGGAGGATGAAGAACTGATGGCGATCGGCCGTCATGGCCTCAACGTCGCGCGGTGTCCCGCGCCCGTCCTCGCGCGCCTGGACGACAACGGGCGGATAACGGCCACCGCGGTAAACGATCACGTCGACCGGATTGCTGCCCTGATCCGCGATGAGACGGGAGGACTGCACCTGGTGATCGATCCCCAGGTCGTGACCGCGCGTTTCCCCGACCCAGCCGGGCAGCAGTGTGAACCGATGGGCGCGGAGGAGACCGTCGACGTTCTTCGGGAACGGCTCGACCCGCTGGGAGTCCACGTGCATCGGTCTCCTGAATTCGTCAATCCGTACGCGCTGAACC
>CAZTTI010000324.1:0-3201 GCA_964615925.1 uncultured Solibacteraceae bacterium | reverse complement strand
ACCTCGCCCATACGGTGGAAACCGCGTTCAACGGGGAGGTCGTCGGTCGCGTCCTCGAACAGCAACGGAGCTACGACATCGTCGTGCGGCTCCAGGACTCCGCGCGGGAGTCGATCGAGTCCATCGGCAACACGCTGGTGTCGACCCATTCAGGAGCCATGGTTCCGATCCGTCAGGTCGCCGATGTCCGTGCGGATCAGGGACCGAACACGATCAATCGCGAGAACGCCCAGCGGCGCATCATCGTCCAGGCCAACGTTTCCGGCCGCGATCTCGGATCCGTGGTCGACGACGTGCGCATCTCGATTTTCAGGGATGTCGCCCTGCCGGAGGGTTACTTTCTCCAGTTCGGTGGCCAGTTCGAGGCCCAGGAAGCCGCAGCCGCGCAGATTTCCTGGCGGTCGTTGGTGGCCATCGTCGGCGTTTTCCTCCTGCTCTATATCGCGTTCGGTTCGGTACGATCCGCCCTTCTCGTGATGGCAAACCTGCCTTTGGCTCTCATTGGAGGTATCCTCATCGTGTTTCTGTCTGGCGGGACTCTCTCGATCGCGTCGCTGGTGGGATTTATCACGCTCTTCGGGATCGCCACGCGAAACGGCATCATGCTCGTTACGCATTACCAGCACCTCATCGAGCAGGGTACGGCGTTCCGCGACGCGATCGTGCAGGGTTCGATGGAGCGGCTGAGCCCGATAATGATGACGGCACTCGTCACCGGTGTCGGATTGATACCTCTTGCACTGGGGGTGGGTGAGCCCGGCAAGGAGATCCAGCAGCCGATGGCTGCGGTCATTCTCGGGGGGATGCTGACGTCAACGTTTCTCAACATGATCGTGATCCCGACGCTCTACTTGAGGTACGGGAGGCCGGCCGAGGTTGTCGAAACCGACGCGGCATGGGAAACGCGAACGGCTTCCGAGTTTTGATGAAGGAGATTTGATAGAGTTCGAGCGAAAGGCCGGATCCCGGCCGGAGGAGGCTTCTTGATTCGAAGTACATGCGCGTTCTTGCTCGCGGCGGCGCTTGGGGCCTGCGCGCCCGCGCCGGACGACGTGGTCGAGGAGGTCCCTGCCGCGCCCGAAACCACCGCCCGCAACCAGCCCGACACGATGATGGGGATCTACACGCCCGAGCAGCACGATCTCTATGACGGCCGCTTCATCATTTCCGGCAGCCGGATCTATCAGGCCGGGACGTTGAACGACGAAAGCGGGTGGGACCACATGGGCGACGACGCGTCGAACCTGCGCGAGGTCGGCGGCACGATTGAGATCGACATCGACGAGATCGCGAACACCGGGACGTTCCGGGCCCTCCTCGAGCTTCCCGAGGGCGAATACGTCGTGGAGTTGGACGAATTTGTCGAGTTCAGTCCCTGCCAGAACGGCGGCATCGCCGCGTTCCTCTACGAGCACGGTGATGCCGGCTGCGGCGACATGAACTGGCCCAAGAGCCTGCTCTATGTGGCCGGGTGGGGCACGGGTCACGCGACGCTCAACGGCGAGACCCTCTACGAGGACTATCAGATCCACTTCATGGTGACGCAGGGCATGCGGGACCGCGACACGCTCGAAGTCCTCCCGGAGGCGACGTCTTCAGCGGCGGGAGCCGTCAACCCGGCGGCCCAGCAGCTCGACTTCTATATCCGGAGCCCGGAGACGAACGAGGCGAACCATCCGACGCGTGAGGTTTTCGATCACTTTTTCGCGATGGAAGTGACTTGGAAGTAGTTCTGGGTGTGGGGCGTCCTATAAACGAGATCCCATCACCATCACGCCTCTACCTTCCCCTGGTCGAGGAACCGCCGCGCACTGTCCTTGAATATCTTCTGATTCGTTTTCCCCGTATGCCGCGGGAGACATGGACCGAGAGGGTCGAGCGCGGCGCGGTCACATTCGCCGACGGGCGCGTGGTGACTGCGGCGACACCGTACCGCCACGGTGAGACCGTGTTGTACCGAAGGGAGGTTCCCATCGAGCCTCCGGTGGCCGAGTCCGAAACGATCCTCTTCGAAGACGCCCATATCCTGGTGGCCGACAAGCCGCACGGTATGGTGGTCAATCCTGCAGGAAACGACCTCGAACGGTCGCTCCTGGTCCGGCTCCAGCGTCGAACTCGGAATCCGGAGCTGGCGCCGATGCATCGCCTGGATCGCGACACCGCCGGTGTCATCCTGTTCTCTGTGGAAGGCAAGACGCGGGGAGCGTATCACCAGATGTTCCCCGAGGGTCGAGTCGAGAAGGAGTACCAAGCCGTCGCGTATCGTCACGGGGAAAGTGACGACGGCCCCTGGGAAGTCGCGAACCGTCTTGCAACGTCGACGCCGTGGTATCGCCAGCAGGTCGTTCCGGGGCCCGTGAATGCGGTGACGCGAATCGAATTGGTAGAACGTGGCGCCGAGGCCGGTCTCTTTCGTGTGCGTCCCGTGACGGGCAAGCAGCACCAGATCCGGGTCCACATGGCGGGGTTGGGATTTCCCATCGTCGGCGATGCGCTGTACCCGGCAGAGAGGCAACGTCCCGTTGCCGACGGTCCCATGCAACTTCTGGCGCGGCGACTGGCCTTCGTCGACCCGATTTCCGGCGAACGGCGGGAGTTCGAGTCCTCCCGGCGGCTCGCGCGGGAAAGGCTTTGACACCTCTCCTACGGTCCGGATACAACGAACGCTGTCCGCTCTGACGTGAGGAGATTAAGATGATGCGTGTGCTGTTTGCTTGTTCGCTGACGCTCCTCGGCTCGACCGTGACCGGTTCGGTTTCCGCGCAGAACGAAGATGGAGCCGTGGATCCGCGATACACCTGGGATCTGGGCGACCTTTTTCCGGACGTGGAGTCGTGGAATCGTTCGCGGCTCGAAGTCCTGGACCGGCTGGGCTTCGTCGAATCGCGGAAGGGGACGCTCGGCGAGAGCCCCGACTCGCTCTTCCAGACGATGGCGATGGTGTCCGATGTGTACAAGGATGCCGGGCGGGTGGCCGTGTACGCGAGCCTTCAACTCGACGAGGACCTGCGTGACGCCCAGGCGCAGGAGTGGGGACAACTGGCCGATGCGCTGATGGGAAGGTTCGGTGAGGTCACGTCGTGGATCGAGCCGGAGGTCATCGAGGTCGGACGCGAAACGATCGAACGTTTCATTGCCGAAGATCCCCGGCTCCGGCCGTTCGCCCACGACCTCGACAACACGTTGCGGGCTGCCCGCCAC
>CAZTTI010000323.1:0-2936 GCA_964615925.1 uncultured Solibacteraceae bacterium | reverse complement strand
CTATTTCGTCGGCGGTTGCGTCCGGGACATGGAAATGGGGATCGAACCCTCCGACTACGACGTCGCCACCGCCGCCCGTCCTGACGAGGTGACGCGGCTGTTCCCCCGGACCGAACCGATCGGGGCCCAGTTCGGTGTCGTCCTCGTCATCCATCGGGGATGCCCGGTCGAGGTCGCCACGTTCCGCTCCGACGATGCCTATATCGACGGCCGGCGTCCCACAGGCGTGACGTTCACCGGACCTCGCGAGGACGTCCTGCGGCGGGACTTTACGATCAACGGATTGCTCTACGACCCGATCGAGGACCAGGTGATCGACTTCGTCGACGGGCGAGCCGACATCTGCAAGCGCCTCGTCCGCGCGATCGGGGACCCCAGGGAACGGTTCGCCGAGGACAAGCTCCGCATCCTGCGTGCGGTCCGGTTCGGGGCGCGGTTGGGTTACGACATCGACCCCAAGACCTGGGAGGCCGTCCGCGAAATGGCGGGGGAGATCGGCAGCGTCAGCGCGGAGCGGATCCACGACGAGGTGACCCGGATTCTGACCGAAGGGGGCGCGGCCCGTGGATTCGGCCTGCTGGCGGAGTCCGGGTTGCTCTCCGAGATCTTTCCCGAGGTCCATTGGGACGATCACCTCCGGCGTTCGCTCGCGGCGCTCGAGCGCGGGGCCGCGCCCGATTTTGCCTATGGCGTTCTCTGGCACGAATCGGGGGTGCAGGCCGCCCGGCGTGGAGCCGCTCGGCTGCGGATGTCGAATGCCCACACGGCGCACATCGTTGAGCTGGTGAGCCAGCAAGCGGCCTTCGAGGGCGTGGAACGTATGCCGGTGGCGGCGTTGAAGCGTTTCCTCCGCCAGCCGCGGTTTTCCGATCATCTCGCGCTCCGCCGGATTCACAGCGGGGAGTCCGATCCGGCGGCCGTGTTCGTCGGGTCGCGTCTCGCCGAATGGACGGACCGGGATCTTCATCCCGAACCGTTGATCTCCGGGACCGATCTGATTAAGCTGGGCCTGCCCCCCGGCCCTTCGTTTCGAACGATTCTCGATGCGGTTGAGGATGCCCAGCTCGAAGGCCGTCTGACCGACAGCGCCGCCGCGCTCGAGTTCGTTCACAAGAGGTCCCTGTGAAACGGCTGGTTTTTTCCATTGCCGGGATTTTTCTCCTGATCAATCTCAATACGGCGACAAGCGGGGAACTCGAGTCGCTGCCAGGGATCGGCCCCGTCATCGCCTCGCGCATCATCGAGTTCCGCGAGAAACGCGGAGGTTTCCGGAGGATCGAGGAATTACTGGCCGTCCCCGGAATCAGCGAGAGGCGGTGGCTGGTCCTCCGGGAACTTGTCTCGGTGGGTGAGACCGGCGGGGAGGCTACTGTCCCGGAGCGGTGAGCGCGCCCGTGCCGAGCCCGGGTGAAGTACTGAAGAGGAACCCGTCGCCGAAGGCGTGGATCGGGCAGAAAGCCGTCGGCGCCGTTCCGCGGATGAAGGCCTGAACGAAACGGTCCGAACAGGTCGGGGAGGCCAGCGTCAAGGTCTCGCCGTCGATCGTGGCCATCTCGATGCCGGGAGGGGCGGCAAACGCCACGTCCTGGCCGGGCCGCGGCGGATAGAGCCGGTTGGCCTCGAGCATGAACGACGTCCAGATCGGCAAAGCCGATCGGGACCCCTCGATGTCGAGTTCCCGATTGTCGTCGAAACCCACCCAGGCGATCACCAGGAGGTCGGTCGTGTATCCGGCGAACCATCCGTCGCGTGACGTCCCGGTTTTCCCGGCAGCGGGACGCGTGTAGCCGCGCGACCGGACGCCGGCTCCGGTTCCGGCGTTGATCACGTTTTCGAGCAGGTTCGTCATCACGCCCGCGAGCTCGGGCCGGAACACCTGCGTCGACTCGATCGGATAGGTCCGGAGGTCTTCGCCGTCCGAGGTCGACACCCGGCCGATGGCCTGGGGTTCGACGCGCATTCCGTAGTTGGCCAGTGCCGTCCAGGCGCCGGCAATCTCGATCGGCGTCACTTCGAACGATCCGAGCGCGATCGAAGGATACGGCTGGATGTCGGCGTTGAAGCCGGCCCGATAGACCAACTCGGCGACACGGTCGTACCCGACCCGTTCGGCGACTTTCACCGTCGGCACGTTGAGCGAACGCTGGAGCGCCTCGCGCAACGTGATCATGCCCGCAAACACGTCGGCGAAGTTGTCGGGGCGGTAGTAGTTTTCTCCGTAGAAGAAATAGGTCGGCTCGTCGGCGACGGTCGTCAGCGGCGTGATGATCGTGTCGGACCGGATGCTGCCGCGCTCATTTCGCGGGCCGATGGCGTTCATGTCGAGGTCGAAGACCAGGCCGTCGGCGTCGTTCGGCGTCTCGTCGGCTTCGCGCAGCCGCTCGCGGCGTTCCTGTTCACGAACCCGCGACCGCGCCTCGCGATCGGCCATCTGCTGCACTTCCGTCCGGCTGAGCGGCCGTTTCGGTGTTGAACCGAGTCCGAAGACATCGCCCAACCGGTCGGTGAGACCCGGACGCGAGACGGCGGCGACGCGCGTGTTCACCGTATCTGCCGCATCGGCCGGATCGAGCGGCTCGAACGCGGTCTCGAACGCCGCGGCGTAGACGAAGGGTTTGAAGATCGAGCCCGGTTGACGGAACGCCTCGGTGATCCGGTTGTATTGGCTCGATCCGTAGTCGCGGCCGCCGACCATCGCCCGGATCTCGCCGGTGTGGGGATCGAGCGCGATCAGCGAGGCCTGCACGGGAGGCCGGCCCGAGGACACGCCCCGACCGCGGGCTTCGAGCTGTTCGTCGACGTAGGCGATGCCTTCGGCCACGGCGTTGAAGGCCGCCCGCTGGAGGTCGGGATCGAGGGTGGTGTAGACGTTGAGGCCGCCGTTCAGCAGGTCCTGCTCGTTGAAGTCGTCCAGCAGTTGCTTCCGGATGTAGTCG
>CAZTTI010000322.1:0-6283 GCA_964615925.1 uncultured Solibacteraceae bacterium | reverse complement strand
GCGTCCGATCGTCGTGATCGGCAAGTGGAGGGGGCCAAGGGAAGGCCAGATCGAAGTCACCGGACGCACCCCGGGCGGCGTCTTCAGACAAATGGTCGACGTGGCGAACAGCGTCAGCCGACTCGAACACGAGGCCCTGCCCCGGCTCTGGGCCCGGACGCGGATCGCGCGGCTTTCGGATTTCAACGTCGAGATGAATGACGCGGAAGCCGCCGGCGAGGTCACCTCGCTGGGGCTCGCCTATTCGCTCCTGACGCGCCACACGTCGTTCATCGCGGTTCTGGAACAGGCCCGGAATCCGACCGGGTCGGCCACCGACGTCGACCAGCCGCTTCCCCTGCCCGAGGGCGTGTCCAACCTGGCCGTCGGCTACGGGACGGGATCGGAGCCGGGATTCTGGCTCCTGTTGCTGGGTGCGGCGTTCGTGGCGGTGGTGGTGGTCTTCCGCCGGGGAGCCGCTTCGTGCTGAGACGCTCGGATCTTGCTGCGGCCGCCTCGGCGATCGGACTGGGCCTGGCCTTGAAGGCCTTCTACAGCACGGCGGGCGCCGACGACGTGCTTTGGATCCTGGCCCCGTCGGCGTGGCTCGCCCGGACGCTGGGAGGGATCGACCTCGTGTACGAACCGGGGGCGGGCTACATCACCCACACGTATCGCCTGATCGTCGGTCCGTCCTGCGCCGGCATCAACTTTCTGGTGATCGGTTTCCTGGCGCTCTACTTCTCGTTCGCCCAGCGGTGGGGGAGCCGGTGGCGGTGGCTGGCTTCGAGTCTCGCGGTGGCGTTCGCGGCCGCCATCGTGGCCAACGCGGTCCGCATCGTCGTGTCGGCGCATCTCTGGGATGCGTCGTTCTATCGCGAGTGGCTCGGGCCGGAGGAGATGCACCGCGTGGCCGGCACCGTGATCTACTACGGGGCTTTGCTTGGTCTCTGGACGGGGGTGGACTCCGCGACGCACGTCGGACGACGACGTGCACGAAGCTGGATCGTCCCGTTCTCCTGGTATGTCGGCATCTCCCTCGGCGTTCCCCTCGCCCATCGGTTCCGGGCCGGGGGAACTACCGAATTCCGGGAACACACCCTCTGGGTTCTCGTCATCGCAACGGCCGCGACGTTGATGATGTTTCTGCCGTCTGTCGTCGTCTGCAAGATTCGAGGACAGAGGGTACATTCGGAATCGCAGCGCGTCGATATACTGAAACGATTGAACGGGCTTTTCGACCCCTAAGGCTGAGTGAGTCGCAGCTCAGGGAGCTGGAACAGCTGGGAACGAGCGGCATCGACCTCTGCGGGAACGGCGTGGTCAATGTTCCCGGCCAATTCGCCGTGTTCCGCACCGGCGCCCCGAACCAGTTTCCGACGTACGCGCCGATCAGGAACGTTTACCGCAGGAACACCTCGATGGTCGCTCGAGCGCTGCTGGCGGTGCCGTATTTCGAAAGCGTTCAGGATGTGCTGGACGCCGTCGCCGTTCGCGACGTGCTCGCGTCGAGGTGGACGAAGACACCCATGCGACTGGGAACGGTATCCAAGGCCCTCAAAGCTCTGGAGGAAGATCTCATCGTGGATCGGAACCAGGGAGTGCGCCTCCTTCAAGCCGAAAAATTAATCGACAATCTCCAGGAAAACTACGAACCTCCGCGAGCGAGCGATCGTGTCCGGCTGAAGGTTGAAACGAGTCGAAAGCGGGTCGCACGGAACCATTTCCGATCCCGAATCGTACGGATAACGCGAAATCGTGTGGTTGGCTGTTCGACGCTATAGAATCGCAGCTCGGGAACAGTAAGCAATTTCGACATCGTCAGTGTGTCGACGCGTTGGGACTCGGAAATTGCTCACTGTCCCCGAATTAGGGGGACCCCGTGGGCACACTTTTCCAGGACCTGAAACACTCCCTGAAAATGTTCTGGGAGAACAAGGCCTTCAGCTTCACCGCCATCGCGGCGCTGGCGCTCGGCATCGGCGTGAACGCGGCGATCTTCACCGTCGTCAATGCCGTGCTCCTCAAGCCCGTCCCCTTCCCGGATCCGGACACCTTGGTCCTGCTCATGAACACCTCCCCCCAGGGGCAGGGTTCCAACGCCTCGCCCGCGAAGTTCATGCACTGGCGCGAGCAGACCGACGTCCTCGAAAACGTCGCCGCCTATCGCAACGTCGCGCTGAACTATACCGGCGGCGACGTGCCCGAACAGGTCGCCGTCCAGCAGGCGTCGGAGGCCATCTTCCGGGCCCTGGGCCGCGACATCATCCGGGGCCGGTCGTTCACGCCCGAAGAAGACCTCCCCGGCGCCCCGCGGATGGTGGTGATCAGCGAAAACTTCTGGAACACGCGCTTCGGCGGCGATCCCGGCATCATCGGCACCGACATCTCGCTCAGCGGAGACCTGTACACGGTGATCGGCGTCGCCAGCCAGGAGCCCAACACGCGCGAGTTCGGCCAGGTCCCGCAGGTGTTCACCGCTTTCCAGTTCGATCCGAACACCACCGACCAGGGGCACTACTTCCAGGTTGTCGGGCGGCTCCGGCCCGGCGTGTCTCTCGAGCAGGCCCAGGCCGCGCTCGCGGTGTCGGCCGACGCGTTCAGAGAGCGATTTCCCGAAGCGCTGGGGCCCGAGGCCAGCTTCTCGGTCGAGACCTTTCAGGAAGTCATCGTCGGAAATCTCCGTCCGACCCTGCTGGTGTTGATGGGCGCCGTGGGCCTCGTCCTCCTGATTGCGTGCGCGAACGTGGCCAACCTGATGTTGGTGCGGGCCACCGGGCGGAAGCGCGAGATCGCCATCCGGGCGGCGATCGGCGCCGGGCGCCCCCGGCTCGTCCGCCAGATGCTCACCGAGAGCGTTCTTCTTTCCGTCATCGGCGGGACGGTGGGTCTCGGTCTCGGTTTCCTCGGCATCCGGGCCCTGATGTCGATCAACACGGCCGGGCTGCCCCGGCTGGGCGAAGCCGGCACGATGTTGGGCATCGACGGACGCGTCCTGCTGTTCACGATGGCCGTCAGCGTCGGCACGGGCCTCCTGTTCGGGCTGATTCCGGCGTTCCAGGCGTCGCGTGCCGACCTGGGCGACGTCATGAAGACCTCCGCCGCCCGGTCGGGGACGGGCTTCCGGCAGAACAAGGCCCGCACGGTCCTGGTCGTTGTCGAGGTGGGGCTTTCCGTCATGCTCCTGGTCGCTTCGGCGCTCTTGATTCGCACGTCGTTCAATCTCGGCGCCGTCGATCCCGGTTTCAACGCCGAAAACGTCCTGACGATGCGGATGTCACTGACCGGGCAGCAGTACCAGACGTCGGCCGGCGTGAACCAGGTCCAGGAGCGTGCGCTCGAGCGCATCCGCGCCATCCCGGGAGTACGGGCCGCGACCGCCACGTGCTGCGTGCCGATGCAGGGCGGATACGGGTTGCCGTTTGTCATCGCCGGCCGGCCGCTCGAAGGACCGTCTCACGGCGGAGGGGGCTGGACGGTCACCAGTCCCGGGTATTTCGAAACCTTTGGAATTCCTGTCGTCCGCGGACGGGATTTCGACGACCGGGACACAGCGGCAGGCCCACCGGTGGCCATCATCAACGAAGCGATGGCGCGCCAGTTCTGGACCGAAAACGAGGACCTCGACGATCCGGATGCCGATCCGCTCAGCGACCGCATCATCATCGGCCGGAACGTGATGCAGCAGTTCGCCAACGAGCCCGAACGCCAGATCATCGGCATCGTCGGCGATGTGCGTTACGGGGGACTCGACAGCGAACCGCAGCCGATGATGTTCGTGCCCCAGTCGCAGATCCCCGACGGCGTCAATGCCCTGAACCTCAGCATCGGCCCCCTGGCCTGGGTCACGCGTACCGAGGCCAGCTCGGCTTCGCTCTCCAACGCGATTCAGGAGGCGCTGCGGGAGGAGACCGGCTTGCCGGTCTCCGGCGTGCAGTCGATGGAAGAGGTCGTGTCGCTTTCGGTCTCGCGCGAACGATTCAATATGATCGTGATGTCGGTCTTCGGCGGTTCCGCCCTCCTGCTGGCCGCGATCGGCGTCTTCGGCCTGATCGCGTATTCGGTCCAGCACCGGACCCAGGAGATCGGCATCCGTCTGGCGCTGGGCGCCGAAACGCGCCGCGTGCAGAACATGGTGGTGTTCCAGGGCATGCGGATCACGGCCGTCGGAATCGTTGTCGGTCTGGCGGCGGCATGGGCTCTCGCGCGGGTGCTGGGGAGTTTTCTTTTCGGGGTGGAAGCGCGGGATCCGCTGGTGTTCGTCACCGTCCCGGTCGCACTCGGCCTGGTGGCCCTGGCCGCGGTCTGGATCCCGGCGCGCCGGGCCAGCCGGGTCGATCCGCAGGTCGCGTTGCGTTATGAGTGAGAGCCCGGCCCCGCCTCAGTCCTGTTCCGGCTCCGGCGCGGGCTCTGGCGGGTTATCCCGGGCATTTTCGATGTTCGTCCGCATCCGGGCGAGGGCATCTCTCTGCGGAGAGTTGGGGTTGAGGTTCAGATACGAATCCAGTTGATCCAGCGCGTTGTCGAACCGCCCCATCCGGTTGTAGACATTGACGAGCAACAACCGCGACTCGTGCATCTGGGGATCGATCTCGAGCCCCCGCAGCAGCAACGCTTCCGCGGCGGAGAGTTCCTGCAGCCGGTACAGCGCCGCCCCCATGTTCTGATACGCCATCCCCGCCTGGGGATCCATCCGGATAACCTGCTCGAGCGTGTTGGCGGCCTGGATGTACTCGGCCTGGGCGGCGTCGAAACGCTGCCCGGCGAAATGGGTCTCGCCCATCTTGTAGTGCATCGTTCCCAGGTTCAGCAACGGGCGCGATGCGGATGGATTCAACTCGCGCGCCGTCGTCAGCGTCGCTTCGGCTTCACCGAACCGGCCCAGCGTCACGTAGAGGGCGCCCAGCTCGTCCTGGGCTTCGAAGAAGTCCGGCGCCCGCTCGACCACGCGCTCGAGGTACTCGGCGGCTTCGGCCTGGCGGCCGGCGTCCAGCGCCGACATCGCGTCCTCGTAGGCGCCCCGGGCTTCGCCGTCGAGCAGGAGCTGGTCGAGGTCCACGACCCGCGCTCCGTCACCGACCGGCACGTCCTCCGGTTCGAGATAGACGAACAGGCGATTGTCGCGCCGCCCGCCGGTCCGGTAGTCCAGGCGCTCCCGGTACGGCTTGAACCCTTCCTCTTCGATGAGGAGAAAATAGAACTGTTGCGGATCGAGCGAAGCGTTCTGGAAGACGAAGCGGCCGTCCGGGGACGAATACACTTCGTCGTGAACCGTTCCCGCGTTGGTCACGATCCGAACGATCATCTGGCGGCTGGCGTTCGACATGATCTGGCCCTGGATGAGGTTCTGCGCCAGGACGGGTACCGCCACCACTAATGCCAGCGTCAGCCCCGCGGCCCCGGCCAGGATCCTCGTCGCGAGGATTTGAATTCGAGTTCTTTCCATGACATTCGCCTCCGGATGCGCCAAATCGGGAACGCGAAACAGTTTATCAGCAGGGAGGTAGAATGCGGCCATGGCCGATTTGGAAGTCGTCTTCGAGTCGATGGACCCGTCGGAGGTCGTCGTCGTCCAGTCCTTGCTGGACGCGGCCGGAATCCGCTACCTGATCCGGGGCGAGGACCGGTTCGATGCGTTCCCCGGGGCGTTCCGGGGGACGGTCTTCAGCCGGAAAGGCCGACCGGTGGCGTTTCTGGTCAATGGGGAGGACGTGGAGGACGCCCGGGCGCTTCTCGCGCCGAGGGAAGGGGAATGACTACCGCGAAGGCGCCAGGGTCCGAATGACGCGCGCGGGGAGCGTGACCACGGCCTAGACGAAGTCCAGGATGGCACCGACGGCGATTCCCAGAAGGCGGAACGGCAGGAGCACGAGCCAGACAATGGGGTAGAGAATCAGTGCGAGGATGGCCAGCGGCCAGCACAGAATCAGAAGAATGCACCAGAGAACGAACGTGAGCACGGGACCTCCGTAGCGACGGCGTGTTGACCCCGACCCGGCCGGACAACGCTCGATACTACGCGAACTCCGGCTGCAAAGTTCCGGTCCCTTCCCCATGATAAAAACCGTCGCCAGCCATGAGCCGCCCCGCCACAACCCCCAGCCGGTCGTTTCCCGCGCGGAACGTACCGGTTCCTCGAGGCCAAGCTTCCGGGGACGCGGAGGTGGGTCGAGGTCGAGGGAGCGTCACGGTCCGGTAATTCGAAGGACACGGCAAATCTTGCGCGTGAACGGGCTTTTTTGACCGGCTATACTCGTTGGCCTCCGATGGCCACGGTCCGGTTCACCCAGAACATCCAGCGTCA
>CAZTTI010000321.1:0-5456 GCA_964615925.1 uncultured Solibacteraceae bacterium | reverse complement strand
CACCGGTCCGGACGATCTCCGCGAGGCCCTGCTCCGGCGGCCCGGACAGTTCGTCCAGACGTTTACCGAGCGCCTCCTCATGTATGCCATCGGAGACACGCTCGAGTATTACGACATGCCCACGGTGCGGCGGATCGTCGCCGAGGCCGCCGGAAACGACTACCGGTTCTCGGACCTGGTCCAGGGCATCATTTCCAGCGAACAGTTCAGGATGCGGCGCGCGCCGGAGGACATGGACACATCGCCATCGGTGGCCGAATCCGTTCAGGATTAGATGGTGGAGCAGAGTGCTCCATGGATATAACGTGGATATAGCGTGGATATGAATTGAGATATAAGTTTTGATATAGATTTCTAAGAATCGAGAGTTGAACAGTCCAAACCGGTATCCGGGAGAGAGACGACATGTATATCACTAGAAATCACTTGTCACGCCGCACCGTCCTGAAGGGCATCGGAGCCTCGATCGCGCTTCCGCTGCTCGACGCGATGAACCCCGCGGCAACGGCGTGGGCCCAGACGGCGGCCGGGGCGTCCCCGACGCGTCTGGGCTTCATCGGCTTCCCGCACGGGGCCGTGATGGACCGGTGGTCTCCGGCCGAGTCCGGAACGGACTATACGATGTCGCCGATCCTCACGCCGCTCGAGCCCTTTCGCCAGCACCTGACGATCGTCTCAGGACTGCGCAACGAGCCCGCGGAGACTCCCGAACCCCACGGACATGTGGAGATGACGTGGCTCTCGTGCGTGAAACCCTGGGATTTCGGCACTGCGCCCGAAGCCGGGGTCACGGCCGACCAGATGGCGGTCCCGCACATCGGACTGGACACCCGCATCCCCTCGCTCGAACTGACGACCTCGGGAGGAGGCGCCCGCTTGTCCTGGCGGACGCCGACCCAGTCCCTGCCGCAGGAGGGGAATCCCCGGGCCGTCTTCTACAAGCTGTTCGGCCAGGGCGACACCGCCGAAGAACGCGCGGCGATCCTGGTGGAGACCGGCAGCATCCTGGACCGTGTCCAGGGGCAGATCCAGCGTTTGCAGGCGACCCTTGGCACCAGCGACCGGGCTGTCGTCAGCGACTACCTCGATTCGGTTCGCGAGATCGAACGCCGCGTCGAGATGGCCTCCGGGCAGGACATGAGCGCGCTGGACATCCCGGACGCTCCGGTCGGTATCCCGAATGATCTGGACGCGCACTTCAACCTGATGTTCGACCTGATGGCCCTGGCGTTCCAGGCGGACCTGACGCGCATCATCACACTCTCGATGGACCGCGAGGCCAGCATGCGGACCTACACGAACCTCGGCGTCTCCGAGGCGTTCCACCCGCTCTCGCACCACGGCAACAACGCCGAGAAGCTGGACCGGCTGGTTCAGATCCAGAACTACCACACGGCGGTGTTCGCCCGTTTCGTGGAGAAGCTGGCGGCAACGGCCGAAGGCGACGGCACCGTGCTCGATCACTCGACGATCCTGTTCGGCAGCAACATGTCCAACAGCGACCGGCACAACAACGACCCGCTGCCGTCGGCGATCCTGGGCCACGCGCACGGGAAGATCAAGGGCGGTCAGCACCTCCACTATCCGCAGGACTCGCGGTTCTCCGATCTACTGGTGACGATTTTCGACCGGAACAACATCCCGGTCGAGAAGATCGGCGACAGCGGCGGTCTTCTCTCGGAGGTCTAGCAGCGATGTCCATTCCAATCCGTCGGACGTTCCGTTGGCTCGCGCTTCTGTTATCGCTTGCCGCGATCGGGCCGGCCGCGTCAGCTCGCCAGACGAGCCTCATCGACGCTGCCCAGGCCGGGGATGTTCCGATGGCGCTTCGGCTCGTTGCCGAGGGCGCCGACGTGAACGCCCGAACGCCCGATGGCGCGACGGCGCTGATGTATGCGGCCTACTACGACGACGTCGATCTGGTTCGCGCCCTCATCGAAGCCGGAGCCGAAGTCGACGTCCAGAGCGACTTCGGATCGTCCGCGCTGACCGAAGCGGCCATCATCGGTTCGGCGGACGTGATCGAGGTGCTCGTCGAGGCCGGCGCCGATCCGAACATCGAGAATCCCGAAGGTGAAACGCCGCTGATGGCGGTGGCCCGGAGCGGGAACGTCGAAGCGGCGCGCCTTCTCGTGGAAGCCGGCGCCGACGTCAATCGGCGCGAGGACTTCGGAGGACAATCGCCCGTCATGTGGGCGGCGGCCCAGGGCCAGGACGGCATGATCCGGTACCTGGCTTCGGCCGGCGCGGATGTCAACGTCCAGGGCGTCGTCCGGCAGTGGCCGCGGAAGACATTGACCGAGCCGCGTCCGAAAGACATGAACAAGGGCGGGTTCTACCCGCTGCATTATGCGGCGCGCGAAGGCTGCGTCGAGTGCGCGCGGGCCCTCATGGAGGCCGGGGCCGATCCCGACGTGCACGATCCCGATCGTGTCACTCCCTTGAATCTGGCGCTCCTCAATTTGAACTTCGATGTTGCCGCTTATCTGATCGAAGCCGGCGCCGACGTCGACAAGTGGGATCTGTTCGGCCGCTCGCCGATCTACATGGCCGCCGACGTCAGCACGCTCCCCCTGATGGGGAACGGTGCGATGGTGGTGATCCCGAGCGAAGACGAACACACGGCGCTCGACGTGGCCCGCATGCTGCTCGAAGCCGGTGCCAATCCCAACCTGCAACTCAAACGTCGCCCGCCGTATCGCAACGTCCCGCAGGATCGTGGCGGCGACAACATGCTCTCCCAGGGCGCCACGGCCATGTTGCGCGCGGCCCGCGCCGGAGACTGGGCCTTCGTGTCGCTCCTGGTCGAATACGGCGCGATAGTGGATCTTCCCAACGACGACGGCATCACGCCGCTGATGGCGGCCGCGGGCCTCGATTTCGGAGCCCGCGTGACGCGAGGCCGGAATCGCACCGATGAAGACGTCCTCCGGACGATGCGGGTACTTCTCGACGCCGGTGCCGATATAAACGCCCAGACCTGGACGGTGTCGCGTGGCGGCGGGGGTCGCGGGGGATTCGGACGCGGCGGTCAGGCTGTCGGCCCGGGAACCGTGCCGCACGAGACCGCGCTCCACGGCGCTGCTTCGCGGGGATTCACCCCGTTCGTGAAGTTCCTGGCCGAGAACGGCGCGGACCTGTCGATTGCCGATGCCAACGGCCGGACGGCGCTCGACATCGCCCGCGGCGGTGCGGGAGGTGGCGGCTTCGGCGCCCCTGACGCTCCCCCCGATTCTGAAACCGTTGCCCTGCTTGAATCCCTGTTGGCGGAGCAGAACCCGGAATAGTTCGATCCTGGTCCCGGCGTCGTTGGCGCCGGGGCTCCCGCCCGGCGCTCACTCATGAGTACGTTGTCACGCTATCCCTGTCTCGCCGCGGGCCTTTTCATGGTGGCGGTGTCGAATCTCTCGGCCGCGCAGGATCCGGGTGCCGGCCCGATCAACTACGACACCGTGCGCCTCGAGCGCGTGGTGACGGCCGTCCGGGCCAGCGGGGTGATCTCGATCGACGGCCGGCTCGATGAACCGGACTGGGCCACGGCCGTGCCCGCGGGGAACTTCGTCCAGTGGTCGCCCGTCCACGGCGACCCCGCGCAGGAGCCGAGCGAGGTCTTCATCCTCTATGACGATGCCAACCTGTATATCGGCTTCGTCTCCTACGACTCCCAGATCGACCGCATGGTCGTCAACGAGATCCGCGAGGACTTCAACTTCAACGACACCGACGGCGTCACGGTCCTCGTCGACAGCCTGAACGACGACCGGTCCGCCTTCATCTTCGGAACGAACCCGGCGGGCGCGAAGCGCGACATGCAGATCACCAACGACAGCGCCATCAACGGGGACTGGGATGGCGTGTGGGAGGTCGAGGTTTCGGTCGGCGACGACCGGTGGGTGGCCGAGTTCGTGATTCCGTTCAAGACTTTGCGTTTTTCGCCAGCCCAGGACGAGTGGGGGCTGAACCTGAGCCGCCGCGTCCTCCGGCTCAACGAAGAGAGCCTGTGGACACCGGTCCCGATCCGTTCGCGCGTGACGCGGGTGTCGCTTGCCGGACGTCTTGACGGTCTCGAGGGCATCAGCCAGGGAATGAACCTGAAGCTCAAGCCCTACGTCACCGCGGGCCTGACCGAATCGCGCATGCGGGATCCGACGGATCCGGCGGCGCCGTCGACTTGGGACTGGGAGGACAACTACGACTGGGGCGCGGATCTCAAATACAGCCTGACGCCGTCGCTGACGCTCGATGCCACCTACAACACCGACTTCGCACAGGTCGAGGCGGATCAGCAGCAGGTCAACCTCGGGCGCTTCAACCTCTTCTTTCCCGAAAAGCGGGACTTCTTCCTGGAGAACGCGGGAACGTTCGCGTTCGGCTCGAGCGGCGGTCCCGTCGTCCCGTTCTTCAGCCGCCGGATCGGTCTGGAAGGCGGCCGGCCGATCCCCATCGTGGGCGGCGCGCGCGTATCCGGGCAGGCCGGCCGTTACGACGTCGGTTTCCTCTCGATGCGCACCGACGACCGCGAGGAAGCCGACGGCTCGATCACGCCCGCCAACAACTTCGTCGTGGCCCGTCTCAAACGGAACCTCCTCGCCAATTCCTGGATCGGAATGCTGGTGACTTCCCGCGATTCCACCATCGACGGCGACACGAACCGAGTGTATGGGGCCGACGCCCGGTTTCAGTTCCTCGAACAACGATTGAACTTGAGCGCGTTCCTGCTCGAGAGCCGGACCCCGGGTATCGACGGACAGGAGCAATCCCGGCGGTTCGAATTCGGGTGGAACGACGATGAATTCGACTTCAATTCCGGGTACCTGACGATTCAGGAGAACTTCAACCCGGAGGCCGGTTTCGTCCGCCGGCCGAACATGACCCAATACCCGGGGGATTTCAATTGGTCTCCCCGCATCGACGGGGACACGATCCGGAACTATTCCTTCGGCGTCGCGACCGACTTCATCGAGGGGGCGTCGTCCCAGGAGATTGAGACGCGCGCTCACAGCTTCGACGCGGCGATCCAGTTCCAGAACAACGGCAGCATCGGGTTCGGCGTGGAGGACCACTTCGAACGTCTGGTCGAACCCGACCGCATCGGGCTGATTGAGGAAGTTCCGGTCGGGGACTACAGTTTCCTGCGTTATTCGGCCAGCGCCTCGAGCGACTCGAGCCGCAAGTTGAGTGGCAGCGTCGACGCGGAGTGGGGGGAGTACTACGACGGCACGCTCCGTTCCCTCGGCGGAAGCGTGGGCATCAAGCCCGACTACCGGGTGAACTTCGAGCTCTCCTACAGCCGCAACGTGGCGGACACGCCGTATGGTGATTTCACGACGGACCTGGTCGGAGCGCGGCTCGTGTACGGTTTCAGCCCGCGGGCGTTTTTCAATGCCTTCATCCAGTTCAACTCGGCCACGAATCAGGTCAGTTCGAACGTCCGATTCAACTGGACCCACAGCCCC
>CAZTTI010000320.1:0-3121 GCA_964615925.1 uncultured Solibacteraceae bacterium | reverse complement strand
CCAACGCCGGGAAGTCCACGCTGCTGAACCGCCTCGTCGGGGACAAGATCTCGATCGTGACGCCCAGCGCCCAGACGACGCGCAACGTCGTGCGCGGGATCCGGACCGAGCCCCGCGGACAGGTCGTGTTCCTCGACACGCCGGGGATCCACAAGCCGCACTACCGCATGAACGAACGCATGATGCGTTTGATGCTCGAGTCGCTCAACGACGTCGATGTCGTCGTCCTCATCGCCGATGCGTCCGAAGCGTTCGGAAAAGGCGACGAATTCGCGCTCGATCTCGTCTCGAGAACGCGAAAGAAGCGCTTCCTCGTCCTGAACAAGATCGACCGCATTCCCAAGCAGCGCCTGCTGCCGCTGATCGAAACGTACGCGGCGTCGTGCTCGTTCGATCAGGTAATCCCGATCTCGGCACTTGAGGGGGATGGCGTCGATACCTTACTCGACGAGATCTTCGCCGTCCTGCCCGAGGGGCCGCTGTACTACCCCGAAGACCAGTTGAGCGATCAGCCAGAGCGTTTTCTGGCCGCCGAGGTGATCCGCGAGAAACTGATCCTCGAGACGCGACAGGAGCTGCCGCACGCGACGGCGATCGCGATCGAGAAATACGAAGAAGACGAGGGCCGCGTCCGGATCTTCGCGTCGATCTACGTCGAGCGGGATTCCCAGAAAGCGATCGTGATCGGGCGGGGCGGGCAGATGTTGAAAAGAGTGGGGACCGCGGCGCGGCTCGAAATCGAAAAGCTCTTGGACCGGAGGGTCCACCTCGAACTGCACGTGAAGGTCCGGAAGAAGTGGCGGGACGACGACCAGATCCTGGCGTCCCTCGGGATCTGACTCACCACTCGGAGTAAGGCGTTCCTTCCGACGACGGTCCCGTCGCGCCGCTGTGGACGTCGACGATGCCCGTCTGCTGCTGGCCCGGAACGAGGCCGGTGTTTCCCATTTCAACGCGCCAGGTGGTGGCCGACTCGGTGATGGGATCGACGGGCAACTCCCGGTAGTACCCGGCGTCGACCAGGTCGTTCAACGTCTGCGGCGCGGCCAGCTTGTCCGCCGTATACTGATCGATGACGGATCGGAGGTGGTGGAGGTTCTCCTTCAGCGTCGCTTCCTTCGCCCGCAGGACGATCGACTGGTACATCGGCACGGCGATCGACGCCAGGATCGCGATCATCGTCATGACGATGATGAGCTCGATCAGGGAAAAGCCGCGCTCCGATCTCATGCCCTCACCAATCGCTGTATCGCGTCCCGTCGAGCGCGGCCGCGTCCGACTGCGAATAGACGTCAAAGACATTTTCGCCTCCCCATGACTGCGAGTCCGGCTCGTCCTGGTAGGAGCGCAAGCCCCAGTTGGTGGAGTTCGTGACCGGATCGACGGGGATGTCCCGGAGGAATCGGAGTTGGATCTCGACGTCGTTGACCTGTTCCACGCCTTCGACCAGGATCTCCAAAGATTCCGGGTACCCTTCGGTTCCGACCGTGACCTCGATGAGGCCCAGGTCGGAGGCCTCCTTGTAGCGGTCGATCGCGACCCGCATCTCGCGCAACGCCCGGCGCAACTCGACTTCCTTTTGCCGCAAAATGGCGTTGCGCGTGAGGGGAACCGCGACTCCGGCGATGACGGCGATCACCGTGATCGTGATGATCAGCTCAATCAGCGAGAATCCCGGTGGACCGTGTCTCGGGGTTCTAAACACTCCGCTCATTGTACGCGAAGGGTCAGCTCGGCGTCGGGACCGAGGCGCGGGCTGGATCGTCCGTCGTGAACGCGGAAACCGCCGATCCGGAGCACGCTCGAACCGGGGCCGACGGCCTCGACGACCAGGCGGAGGACTTCGCCTTCGCCGGAAACCGCAGGCGCGATCGGCGAGCGCTCGACCGAAACCGTCGCGGTGCCCCGAGTCGTGTCGACGTTCCGGGCGATCGAGATGTTTGCGCCGCCCTGGCTCAGGAAGCCGCCGTCGCGCACGTCCATCAGCGTGACGCTCGCCGGGTCGTAGTCGATCGTCATCTCGGCGCCCTGCACGAGGCCCGCATCGATGTGGACGACGATCTCCCGGGTTTCACCCGGCTCGAGCGTCAATTCATCGATTTCGAAGCGGACCGCGTCGTCGCCCGGTTGAAGGCCGGCTCCGGCGTCCGGCGCGGGTTCCGGCGCCGGGGCGGGCTGCGGTGCGGGCCGTGGAACGACCGGCGGGAGCGCCACCGGACCGGGGGGCACCTCGCGGAGCCGTATGTTGTTCTCAGTGCCGATGTCGAGACCCTGGATATTGCGTTCGTAGAGGTCGGGCATGCGGACGATGTGGGGCGTCAGCAGGATGATGATCTCGGTCTGGTCGACCGACGTCGACTGCGAAGAGAACAGGTACTTCAGCCCGGGGATCCGGTTCAGCCCGGGGATTCCGTTCGACTGGTCGCTTTCGGTGTTCGTGATCAGGCCACCGAGGATGTTGGTCTCCCCTTCGTTGAGGCGGATCGTGTGGTTGACCGAGCGGTTCGTGAACTGGGGAAGTGCGACGCCGCTGATCACGTTCGTTCCCGCCGTCGCCTGGACCTGGACCTGCACCTGGAGCGAAATCTCGCGGCTGAGCAGGACACGCGGGGTGATGTCCATGTTTACACCGACGTCGATGTATTGGAACTGGACGACGGGTGTGCCCGTGGCGCCGACGAACGCCGGTTGAAAGCTGCCCGAGGCGACCGGGACGCGCGATCCGATGTGGATCTGGGCCTGGACGCCGTCGGTGGCCCGGACGCTGGGGTTCTGGACCAGGCGCGTGTTGGTGTCCGAGGCGAGAAAATTGGCGACCGTGGGTGAGATCGTCATGCTGAAGCTGCGTCCGTCGAGCGTGTCGAGTTCCGACAGGAGGCGGGTGTTGTTGGAAGTTACGGGGCCTTCACCGTTTTCACCCCCGCCCGTCGTCGAGCCCACCAGGGATACCTGCGTTCCCTGCGGCGGCAGGATGCCGAGCTCGCGCAGCGTGTTCCGGTCCACCTCGAGCACGGTGGCCTCGACGAGGACCTCGGCGCGGCTCTTGTCGAAGTCGTCGACGATCTTCTCGGCGATTGCAATCTGGTCGGGAGTTCCGCGGACCATGATCGCGTTCATCGAC
>CAZTTI010000319.1:0-2801 GCA_964615925.1 uncultured Solibacteraceae bacterium | reverse complement strand
TTTCCGGAAACGTCCTCGTGTTCATGCCGGGGGCGTACGAGATCCGCCGGACGATCGATGCACTGGGTCGACGCCCCGAATCGCGCGGCTACAGTCTCGCGCCGCTCCACGGACAACTCAGTCCACGGGAACAGGACGCGGCCGTGGCACCTGGAGGGGGGCCCCGAATCGTCGTCTCGACTAACGTGGCCGAGACCTCGATCACGATCGACGGCGTCGACCTCGTCATCGACAGCGGGCTTCATCGCATCCTCCGCTACGATCCGAACCGCGGCATCAACACGCTCCTCGTCGAATCGATCAGCCGTGCAAGCGCCGATCAGCGCGCCGGGAGGGCGGGGCGCACGGGCCCCGGCCGTGCGATCCGCCTCTGGTCGGAAGCCGAGCACCGGCAGCGACGCGCGGCGGAGTTACCCGAGATCCGGAGGCTCGACCTCTCCGAAGTGATCCTGACGCTCCGGGCCGCGGATATCGACCTCGAGACGTTCCGCTGGCTCGACGCCCCCGCGCCGGAAGCCGTCGCCCATGCCGAATCGCTGCTCATCGAACTCGGCGCGCTCGATCGCAATCGCTGGGTGACGCCCCTCGGGAGACGGATGCTGGCTTTCCCGGTTCATCCGCGATATTCCCGGATGCTTCTTGCCGCCGAAGAACACAAGGTGGTTCGCGACGCGTGCCTGGTCGCCGCGTTGACCCAGGGCCGGGATATCTTCATAAGCAACCCCGGACCCCGCGTCCTCGAGGCCCGCGAAGCCACATTCGGCCCGAAGGCCGTATCGGATTTCTGGGTCCGCATGCGGGCCTTCGACCACGCCGTCGCCGTGGGATCTCGCCCCGAGGCCCTCGAAGAACTGGGCATTCATCGGGGCGCGGCCCGGGAGGCCGGAGCCGTCTACGAGCAGTTTCTCGCGATCGCGAAGGCATCGGGACTGGACACGACACGAGGGGAAACGCGATTCGCAGAGCTCCGGCGCTCCATCCTGACCGGATTCAGCGATCGGGTCGGTTCGAGGCTCGGCGACCACACCTCCCGGTGCGCGCTCGCCGGGGGACGACGGGGGACGATCGACAAGACCAGCGCGGTCGACGCCCCTCTTTTCGTCGCGGCAGAAGTCCGCGAGATCGGCCGGCGCTTGGGGGACGTGGAGACATCGGTGGGCCTGCTGACGGCCATCGAACCCGAGTGGCTCGAGGAACTGTTTCCCGGCGACGTGAGTTCCTCGGTCGACGTCTGGATGGACACGGTCACAAGACGGGTGCGGGCAGAACGGCGAAAGCGGTTCCGCGACCTCGTCCTCGCCCGTGCGCCGGTGGACGCGCCTCCGGAGCGCGTCGCCGGCGTCCTCGCCGCGGAGGTCGCGAGCGGGCAAATGACGCTCCCGCTCTGGGACCACAAGGTCGACGAGTGGATCGAGCGAGTCAACCTGCTGGTCCGCGAATGCCCGGAACTCGGAATCGCTGCGATCGGCGAGGAGGAACAGAAGACGATCCTCGAGCATCTGGCGCTCGGCGCCTCCGGATACAAAGATCTGAAGGACCGCCCGGTGCTTCCCGCGTTCAGGGCGTGGCTGTCCCCGCCCCAGATCGATGCCGTCGAGGCACACGCCCCTGAAAAGGTCCGGCTATCGAACGGGAGAAATCCACGTGTGGTCTACAGCGGCGATGAACCCCCGTCGATCTCCCTGCGCATCCAGGAACTGTTCGATGTCCGTTCGATCCCGGCAATCGCCATGGGACGCATCACCCCGGTCGTCAAGATCCTGGCGCCCAATATGCGCCCGGTCCAGGTGACGACGGACCTGGGCCGCTTCTGGAAGGAACACTACCCCGAGATCAAACCCGCATTGTCCCGTCGCTACCCGAAGCACGAATGGCGGTGAGGCGCGTCCTCCTCTCCGGGGCTATACTGCCTACCTTATGAGCGTCAGCACACTCGCGGGAACGCGTCCCGATCCGAACACCCTCGTCAACGTTCCCCGGCTCGTCACCGCGTATTACGTGGAGAAGCCGGACCCGGCGGTCCCATCGGAACGTGTCGCTTTCGGGACATCGGGACACCGGGGCTCGTCATTCCGCCGCTCGTTCAACGAATCCCACATCGTGGCGATCACGCACGCGATCGTCGAGTACCGGAAAACGCAGAAGACCGGCGGCCCACTTTTTCTCGGCATCGACACGCACGCGCTTTCCGAGCCGGCTCTGGTGACGGCGCTCGAGGTTCTCGCGGCCCAAAGCGTCGAAGTGATGATCGCCGAGGACGGCGAATACACTCCGACGCCGGCGCTCTCCCGCGCGGTCCTCGTCCACAACCGCGGGCGGAAACAGGGACTGGCCGACGGGATCGTGATCACACCGTCACACAACCCCCCTGAGGACGGCGGGTTCAAGTACAACCCGCCGCACGGCGGGCCGGCGGGGACCGACGCGACGAAGTGGATCGAGGACCGGGCCAACGCCCTCATCGCGGCCGGCATCGACGGCATCCCGCGCGTCGACTTCTCGAAAGCGCGGACCGCGGCCACGACAAAGCGGTACGACTTTCTTGGAGCGTATGTCGACGATCTCGTGAACGTGATCGACATGGACGTGATCCGGGATTCGGACCTTCGCCTCGGCGTCGATCCGCTCGGCGGAGCCGGCGTCGGCTACTGGAGCGCGATCGCCGAGCGTCACCGTCTGCCGCTCGAGGTGGTGAGCGACCGCGTCGACCCCACGTTCGGTTTCATGACGCTCGATTGGGACGGGAAGATCCGGATGGACCCGTCGTCGCGATACACCGTCCGGAGCCTGATCGCAAACCG
>CAZTTI010000318.1:0-3665 GCA_964615925.1 uncultured Solibacteraceae bacterium | reverse complement strand
GTTCGACAACGGGGCCGAACGGATCTCCTGGCGGCCGGATCAACCGCGTACCTCCCGTTCCTTGCTGGGTGTATCCAGCCGTCAGGCTCAGGTCCGGAAGCAGGTTGTTCCGGGCAACGTTCAACTGGATGTTCGCGTTCTCGACAGCGAGTTGGGCCTGCCGCATCTCGGGACGGTTCAGCAGCGCGATCTGGATGGCCTGCTCGACCGGGATGATTTCTTCCGTGCGGTTCCGGATGTCCTCGATCGGGTTCAGGCTGATCAGAACCAACCCGGGATCCGGCGTCCGGGTGATCATCGTCTTCAGGCTGTCCTCGACCGTGGTCAGATTCGCCTGAGACGTGATCACGCTCTCGCGCTGGCTGGCGACCGACTGCTGGGCCTGGAGGACGTCGATCTGAGCCAGCGTCCCGATCTCGACCTGGAGCTCGTTGTCTCGGAAGGTGCGTTCCGCGCGCTCGAGCGCGGCTTCCTGCACACGAATTTGCTCGTGCGCGGCAACCAGGTCCCAATACGCATTGATGGCCGCGACGACGGTGTTCTGGACCTGCTGCTCGAACTGGATTTCCGACTGTTCGACGTTGTTGCGCGCGACGATGATGTTGGCTTCGTTCACCGCGCGGCCGAATCCGCGCAGGAGGGGCTGCGTGATGTTGTACTGGATCGAGGCGTTCCAGGTCGGGTTGAAGTTGGTGAACGCGCTGTTGTTCGCCCGGCGGTTGACGTTGAAGTTGACGCCATAGCTCGTGCCGTAGATCAGGTTGTGGTTGTAACCGATCCGATAGTTCCCCGAGAGGTTGCTGAGGATGGCGGCACCTTCGGTGGCGTCGTTCGTCGGGCTGGTGGACCTCCCGACGGTGCCCTGAAGGTTGAGCGACGGATCGAACTGCCCCCGCGCCGACTGGATCCCGTAGATCGAGTTCAACGGCGCGTACCGGCTGATTGCCAACTGCAGATTGCTCTGGAGCGCCAGCCCGATGACGTCGTTGATCCGGAGCGGCACGCCGTCGGCGGTGGCGAGCGCGGTCAACTGCGGGGGGAGTGCTTCGGTGGTGGTGAACACCGGCGCATCCACCGTCGGCGTCTGATAGCTGTCCAGGAAACGGCCAACGAAGCCGAGTTGGGCCGAGGCCGGAGCGGGGACGACCAGTCCCGCGACCACGACCAGCACGAATAACTTCTTCATCGATACTCCTCGATTGTGTTCACACAAATCATCGCGGAAAGATACGGAGACCCATCCGCACGGGTTCCTTCCAATCCATCCCTAACACGATACATGCATAGCACGTGGCATGCCGGGCTTAAGTGCTTGTCATAACATTTATTTACACCGGGTCGAAGTGTCCGCGAACGGGCACTGGATTTCGAAATCGAACACTCTTCGGCGTGCTTCGGCACGTTTAACTGGCCGGGCCGTTTCCCATCGCACGAGTCATCTACGAATGACGCCGGAAGCCGAAAGAACGTTCCAGTGAAGAACCTCAGGGCTGAACCCCTTCATCCGCGCCTTCCCTCAAAAAATTCCTTCAGCAGAACCGAGGACGCGCCGGCGAGGACTCCGGACCGGACGTCGATCCGGTGGTTGAGCCGGGCATCTCTTGGGATGTCGTAGAGCGTTCCCGCCGCGCCGGCTTTCGGGTCCGGTGTCCCATAGACGAGGCGCGTGATGCGGGCCGCGACCATCGCGCCCGCGCACATCGCGCAGGGTTCGAGCGTCACATAGAGCGTCGCGCCCGGCAGGCGGTAGTTGCCGGCGGCTTCGGCCGCCTCGCGCAAGGCCACGATTTCCGCGTGCGCGGTGGGATCGACGTCGGTGCGCGTGCGGTTCGCGGCCGCGGCGACGATCGTGCCGTCGATGACGACGACGGCTCCGACCGGAACTTCTCCCCGCGCCGCCGCTTCGCGGGCGTGTTCGAGCGCGGCCCGCATGAAGGCTTCGTCGGTGTAGACTGAATCCATGCGTTTCCTGAGCGCCCCGGGGCGGCTTCCGATCATCATTGTCGGTCTCCTGGTGGCCATTCTGGGACCCGGCACCGGCGGGGCCCTGGCCCAGGGCATCCGCATGCCTCCGGATTTTCTCCCGCTCGACGTCGGCAACCTCTGGCGCTACGAGATCACCCATCCCGATCAGTCGATCGAATCGATGGAGATCCAGATCCTCGACTTCATCATCGTCGACGCGACGAGCATGTACGTCTTCTCCCGGTTTCCGCTGGCGCCGGAAACCCCCACCCAGGATGCTCTGGGCATCCGGTACGAGCAGGGCGAGCGCCAGTTCGTCTGGTACGACGGCGCGCGCTTCGTCGACCTGTTCCCGGCCGTCGGAGCCACGGCGGAAATTCTCGAGTCCGACGACCAGGGCGTGCCTTTCAAAGCGAGATTCGGATTCGAGGGGCTCGAGATCGATCTCGAACGCGGTGTCGGCATCGTCGAGGCCCGCATGGGGAATCCCGGGGCCGTTCAGGTCGCGCGCCTCACCGGTGCCCGGATCGGCGGGAGCGTGATCGGGCGGGGCCCGGCTCCCGCTCCGGAGTCGACGTCCGGGCCGGTTCGCGCCGGCCCGGATCTGGTCGTCGCTCCGTCCACCGAGGTCCCGGCAACGCCCGGCGAGGCCGAGCCCGTGCTTTCGCTGGAGGTCCGGGAGGTGGCCGACGGGCTTCGGTTTGTCCTCGTGGTCGAGAACCCTTCGGACCGCTTGATGCCGTTCCATTTCACGTCGAGCCAGAGTTTCGACTTCGTCGTCAGCGACCGGCCGGGCAACGAGGTCTGGCGCTGGTCGTCCCGGAAATTTTTCTCCGAGGTGATTCGGAGCGAGGCGATCCGCCCGCGGTCGAACTGGACGTTCGAGGGAGAATGGAACCATCGCGACAACGCGCTCGAACCGGTGCCGCCGGGCACGTACACGGTGGTCGGAATCCTTGCCGGGAACGATCCGGTGGAATCGATGCCGGTCGAGTTCACGGTGAACTAGGCGCGGTGCCGGTATCGATATGATATTTTCGACCTTCAACGAGACGGAGGCGGCATGAGCGAACGGATCGAACTGACGCGCGATTGTGAGGTGATCGAGGTTCCCGGAGGCCGGACGGTCCAGTTGACCCAGGGCACCGCGGTCTCGATCACGCAGGCGCTCGGGGGGTCGTACACCCTGCTGGTCCATTCTCTCGGCGGATTGTTTCGCTTGGCCGATCGCGACGCCGACGCCATCGGCAAGGAGCCGGCGGGAGAGCCGGCCCCGGCCGCCGAAGGCGCGCCGAAGAGCGGGACTGAATTGCGTGACGAACTGTGGGCTCAGTTGAAAACGTGCTTCGATCCGGAGATCCCGGTCAATATCGTCGACCTCGGCCTCGTCTATGCGCTTGACGTCGAGCCCCACGAGGCAGGCGGCAGCAGGGTCGGCGTGAAGATGACGTTGACGGCCCAGGGGTGCGGCATGGGCGACTCGATCGCGGCCGACGCCCAACGCAAGATCGAACGCGTTCCCGGCGTCGCTTCCGCGCTGGTCGAGGTGGTCTGGGATCCGCCCTGGACGCCGGAACGCATCTCGGCCGAAGGCAAGGAACTGTTGGGCATCGGATGAGGCCCGCGCCCCCGATCCTGGCCGCTCTGCTGGCGGCGTTCGCTATAGGCTGCACGGGCGTCTCCGCCGATTCACAATTTTT
>CAZTTI010000317.1:0-7479 GCA_964615925.1 uncultured Solibacteraceae bacterium | reverse complement strand
CGCCTCCGCACCTCCCTGAACCTGGCTCCGGGCGTACAGCAGAAACCCCACCACGACGAAAATCCCGAGCACCTCCATCAGCGGTGACGAAAGGGCATGGGTGAGACGGACCTTGAAGCCGAGCTGGAAGACGCGCGACGCGGCGGCCCCGAACCGGCTCCTCTCGGCGTTTTCCATCGTGAAGATCTTGACGATACGGCTGCCGGAGAACGTTTCGAACAGGAGCCGCGACATCCCCGCCATCTCCGACTGATTGTCCCGGCTGAGCCGGCGCAGGCGGCGCCCGAACCACAGCGAAGGCAGGAAGACGAAAGGAACCAGCACGAGCGAGACGACGGAAAGCACCCAATCGATGCTGAGAATCAGGACCAGCAACGCGAGCAGGATCGCCGTCTGTTTGAGGAACTCGGCAAGCGTCTCGGAAACGGCGACCTGAATCCGCTCGACGTCGGAGGCGACACGCGAAACCAGCTCCCCGGTGGAATACCTCGTCACGGTCGCGAGGGGTTGTCCGATGATCGAGCCGTAGAGATCGCTCCGGAGGTCGCGAACGACCGAGTGCCCCAGAAAGGCCGTCAGCGCGACGGACCCGTACTCCGCCACGGCCTTGACCACAGTTGATGCGATGAGGGCGATCAGAATCCAGGCAGCGTACTCCTCGGAGACGGAGAGTTGGACGTCGACGATGGGGATCTCAAACGGGGTCTCGCTCTCGCTCAGGAAGGTGTCAAACACCAATCCGATGAGGACGGGAAGCGCGGCCTCCAGCACACCGACGACGGCCACCAGGAGGAGTGTGGGGACGATCGTCCATGCGTAGGGGTGGATGTAGTGCCAGAATCGCGAAAGGACGGAAGTCGCCGGCCGGCTCATGGCGACTCGCCCAGCACTTCGTCCACGCGCTTGCCGATCCCGTCGCGGCTCCGCATCTCGAGTAATCCATCCGCCAGATCCCGGAGCTGGGTCATGGTCGCGGAACGAATCATCCGCTTGATGCGGGGATAGGCCTCGACGTTCACCGAAAGCCGGGTGAACCCGAGCCCCAGCAGAACGGCGGCCATCTTCGGATCGGCGGCCAGCTCACCGCAAACGAGAAGGGGTTTTCCCGTCGGCGCCACCAGCGACTGGATCTGCTTGAGAGCCCGAAGCACCGCGGGCTGGAATGGGTTCTGTATCTGCTGTCCCGTCTGGTCGGCCCGGTCGACGGCAAGCAGGTACTGGATGAGGTCGTTCGTACCGAGGCAGAGAAAATCGGCCTCCGAAGCCATCAGATCCGCCGTGAGCGCGGCCGACGGCGTTTCGATCATCGCGCCTACCGGAACCGAATCGTCGAACTCGACACCGCCGCGGGTCAGGCGGCGCCGAACGTCGTTGATGATCATCCGCGCTTCGGTCAGCTCATCCGTTGTCGCCACGAACGGGAGGAGGATTCGCGCCTGCCCGCGAGTCGACGCCCGGAAAATTGCCCGCAACTGCTTGCGAAACAACGGTCGGTTTTCGAGCAGGAAGCGCATTCCCCGCGCACCGGCGACGTGGGCGGTGTCGAGCCCTTCTTTCATCCCGAAGTCGACGGCTCGGATATTCACCGGCCGGTGGCGCGCTTTCTCGAGCACGTCGCCATACTCCTGGGTGAGTTCATCTTCGGTCAAGCTGCGTCCGTCGCGATAGAAATCGAACTCGGTCCGATACAAACCGATCGCCTCACACTCGGTCGAGACTGCGGCATCGATTTCGCCCTTGTAGTTGATATTGCAACCCAACAGGATCGATATCCGATCCCGTGTCACACACGGCGCGCTGGTTACGCGGGACTGCCGGCGCCGTGTCTTCTCCTCCTCGCGGACCCGTTCCCGGTATGCCGCCAACGTCGCTTCGGACGGCGCGCAGATCACGACGCCTTCGTCGCCGTCGACGACGATCAACTCGCCCGACATCAATCCCGGCAATACGTCGGCAACGCCCATCACGGCCGGGATCTTCATCGAACGGGCAATGATCGCGGTGTGTGAGAGGGGGCCTCCCGTCTCGGTCACCACTCCGACCAGTCGGGGAGACTTCAACTCGAGCAGCGTCGAGGGAAGGATCATGGGCCCGACGAGGATCGAGTTGTACCGGAGCGAGTCGAACGTCAACGGGTTGAACGATCGAAGGTTGAACAGGATCCTGCGAACGACGTCCTCGAGATCTCCCTTTCGGTCCCGGAGATAATCGTCGTGCACGCGATTGTAAGCTTCGAGAATCGCGCCGCTCACGGCCTGGATGGCCCATTCGGCGTTGATGTGCTCGGTCCGGATCTTCTCGATGACGCGGTCGACGAACATCCGGTCTTCCAAAACGAGGAGGTGCGCGTCAATGAGGGAAGTCGACTCGCCCGACAACGACTGCTCGAGCTTGACCTGCATCTTCACGAGTTGCTGGCGGGACTTCTCGATCGCCGCTCGAAGGCTGGAAACCTGGGGCTCGACTTCTCCCGGGGCCAGCGTGTAGTTCAAGGTCACCAGCTGGGGGTCCCAGGATGTCACCGCGTGCCCGAAGGCCACGCCGGGCGAGGAGGCAACGCCGGTCAATGTGCGATCCAGGATCATCAGCCCGATTGTTCCGTTTCCAGGTACCCGCACACCGCGGCCACGGCGGCGGCTTCGTCCTCTCCTTCGGCCGAGACCCGCACGATGGTGCCGCACCGCGCCGCCAGCAGCAAGATCGACAGAATACTGCGCGCGTCCGCCACCTGCGCTTCGTCGCCGTCGACAAGAGCGATGCGGATGTCGGAATCGAAACGGGTGGAAAGCTGGACGAGCTTCGCGGAAACGCGGGCATGCAATCCGAGCGGATGCCCGATCACCACCTCACGCGCGGTCATTTCTTTCGGGGCGAGAGCAACGCGCTGGCGATGTAGATATTGCTTTGCCCATTCTCTCGAACCTGCTGAGCCGCCGTGGCCAGGTCCGCTTCGGGATCGAGTTGTATGAGCTTGATCAACATCGGGAGGTTGACTCCGGTGACAACCTCCACCGACCCTTCGTCGAGGAACGTCGATGCCAGGTTCGTCGGTGTACCGCCGAACATGTCGGTCAGCACGAGAACGCCGGATCCGGTGTCGACGCGCTGGATGGCCTGTTCGATCATCGAAGTCGCCGTATCCACGTCGTCGTGCCAGCCAATCGACACGGCGGCGATGTTCCGGACGTCGCCGACGATGGCTTCCGCAGCGTTGAGCAACTCCGTCGCCAGGCGACCGTGGGTCACGATGAGGCCGCCGATCATTGAAGAATTCTAACAACAATTCGGGGACAGTGAGCAAATTCGAATGCATCGCCTACAACCCGCCGAAGCGACTTGAATTTGCTCACTGTCCCCGAATTACACTGTCCCCGAATTATTTTTCCACGTCCCGATGCAACAACTTGACCTTCCGCTGTCCTTCGGTCCGGAAATAGTCATCGAGCTCGTTGACGATCATCACCGACCGGTGGCGCCCACCCGTACATCCGATCGCGATCGTCAGGTAGGATTTCCCTTCGCGTTCGTACTCCGGCAGGAGGAAACCCAACATCGATTCCAGGCGGGTCAGGAAACCCTGTGTCGCCGGTTGGCTCTTCATAAACTCCACCACGCGCTTGTCGGATCCCGTCAGCGGGCGAAGTTCCTGAATGAAATGCGGGTTTGGAAGAAAACGAACGTCGAACACCATATCGGCGTCGATGGGAACGCCGTGCTTGAACCCGAAACTGATCAGCGTAATCAACAGCTCCGGAGATTCGGCGCGAATCAAACGATCGGCGTAGGCGCGCAGGTCATGAATCGAGAATTGCGAGGTATCGACGACGCTCTCCGCCATCTTCCTGACCGGGGCAAGCCGCTGGCGCTCCAGCAGGATGGCTTCGCGGACGGGGACCGTCGCGTCGATCGGGTGCGGCCGCCTTGTTTCGCTGAACCGGCGGATGAGGACATCATCGGAAGCTTCGACGAAGCACAACGTGACGTCGAGATCCGGAACCGACTTCAACTGTTCGTAGATGCCCGGGAGCAAGTCGAGCGCGCGCCGCTCGCGAACATCGACGACCAGGGCCCCGCGTTCGACATCTCCCTTGGCGATGAGCTCGGCGAATTTGCTCACGAGCTCGACAGGAAGATTGTCGACACAGAAATACCCGCGGTCCTCGAGCGCACGCAACAAGGTCCCCTTTCCCGCACCGCTTGGACCCGAGATGATGACCAATGGGGAAGGGTGGTGCACAGGAGCTCCTACTGTTCAGGATCGATCCAACCGACGTTCCCGTCTTTACGTTTGTAGACCACGTTCAGACGGTCGGTCTCCGAATTCCTGAACAAGAGGAAAGCCACGCCGCCCGACGTCAGGTCGTCGGCAGCCTCATCGACGCTCAAGGGCTTGAGATGGGTCCCGTCGGAACGGACAATCTCGGGAAGCTGCCCGGCCATTTCGGGTTCGATCTCCAGCACGGACTCCGGTGAAACCACGCGCGCACCGACGGACGCGCGGTGTTTCTTCTTCTGCCGCGTCTTCGTCTTCTGCACCTGCTTTTCCACCTTGTCAAGCACGGACGCGATCGAGGTGTACATGTCCGTGGTCGTATCGGTGCAGTTTATGAACTCGTGCTGCGTCTTCAGATTGATCTCGGCGACATGGCGTTGATGCTTCTCGGCGGACAATACGAAGTGGACTTCGATGATGTCAGGAAGAGACCGGAGGCGATTCAACCGGTCCATCGCGAACTGCCGAATGGGCTCGGTGACGTCGATATGCCTTCCAGTGAACTCCACCCTCATCATGACCTCCAATAGGCGGGCTGCCGTCGGACGACCCGGCCACCATTCAAAGTTTGACCCTGCGCTGGTGCGTGCTGGGGATCTTCAGGTCTTCCCTGTACTTGGTAATGCTGCGGCGGGTCACCGAGATGCCCTCGTCCTTGAGCAGCCTGGCGATCTTGTCGTCGGTCAGCGGTTTCTTCGGATCCTCGGCGTCGATCATCCGCTTGACCTTGAGCTTGACCAGCGTGAGCGATGTATTGGCGCCGTTGGCTCCCCCCACTGCCTCGGAGAAGAAGTATCGGAGCTCGTAAACGCCCTGCGGTGTGTGCGCGAACTTGTTGGCGACAGCGCGGCTGACCGTCGACGGGTGAACTCCAACTTCTTCGGCGACTTCCTTGATCATCATCGGCTTGAGCATATCAATCCCGTGATCGAGGAAAGTTCCCTGCCTCCGGACGATGGACTCGCACACCTTGACGATGATGTTCTTCCGCTGTTCGATGTTCTTCAGCAACTGGAGGGCCGATTTGAAACGGTCCTTGACGTAGCTGCGCACTTCCCGGTCCGCAGATCCCTTGTCGAGCATCTTGCGATACGTGTGGCTCAGGCGCAGTTGAGGGACCTCGTCCTCGTTCGCAACGACCTTGTACTCGTCGCCGACCTTGACGATGAACACGTCCGGCTCGATGTGCCGCGCGTCGGGTCGATTGTACTTCTGGCCGGGACGGGGATCGAGCGTCCGGATGAGATCGATGGCCTCCAGGACGACGTCGACCGGCCTCTTGACGGCCTTCGCAATCTCCTTGAACTGCTGGTTCTGAACCTTCCTGAGGTGATCGGTGACGATTTCCGCGGCCACCACGTTGTCGTCGGCAAACTGCGACAGCTGGATGAGGAGGCACTCGCGCAGGTCACGAGCGGCCACTCCCGGTGGATCGAGACTCTGGACCACGATCAGGGCGCATTCGACCTCGGCCAGCGAATGCCCGCCGGATTGGGCCACCTCTTCGAGTTCGATCGGGATCTCGCGCCCCTTCTCGTCAACCGCGGCCAGATATCCGTCCACGTTGAGGTTGCCGACGATCGACATCGCCGCCGCGCGGATGTCGGGTTCGACCGATACGAGCCCCAATTGCCATTCGAGGTGATCGGTCAAGGTCGACGGACGCGAGATGAACGATTCGTACGAGGGACGCTCGAACACCTCGATCTCCCGGGAGGCCGCTGACGTATCGTTGAGGTACTGCTCGAATTCCTGGAGATCGAAATCCCGGAACTGGTCGTCGTCCGATGAGTCCGGTTCCGGTTTCTCGGCCGTGGGTTCGGCGTTCTCCTCGCGTTGCTTGAGCGCTTCGTAGTGCTCGTCTTCCTGGTCGGCGGATTCGGGCTTCTCGTCGCGGATTTCCGGTTCCAGATCCTCGACGATTTCGGTGCCTTCTTCGAGGACGGGATTCTCGACCAGTTCAGCCGAGATCATGTCGGCAAGCTCCAGCTTGTTCAGGGCCAACAGGTTGACCATCTGAACGAGCCCAGGGGTCAAGGTGGTCTTCTGGGCCGTCTTGAGGACAAGCTTATTTTCGAGAAAAGCCATCAATTACGTCTTCTTCGCGAGAGGCGCCGCGCGGGATCGTTCGTCGGGCTGCGAGTTAATTTAGACTAAAGTGTTCTCCCAGATAAACCCTCTTCACTTCCCGGTCGTTGCCGAGTTCCTCGGGCGTTCCCGACCGAAAGATCACACCGTCATTGATGATATACGCCCTGTCGGTCACCTCGAGCGTCTCGCGGACGTTGTGATCGGTGATCAGGATACCGATCCCCTTTTCCTTCAACATCCCGATGATCTTCTGGATCTCCAGCACGGTGATCGGATCGATTCCCGAGAACGGTTCGTCCAGAAGAATGAACCTCGGGGAGATCACCAGGGATCTGGCGATCTCGACTCTCCTCCGCTCGCCTCCCGACAACGTGTCGGCCAGGTTCCGGCGCACGTGACGGACACCGAACTCGTCGAGCAACTCTTCCAGACGCTCGCGCCGCTCCCGCCTGGAGAGGGGAAGTGTCTCGAGAATCGCCATGATATTCCCCTCGACGCTCAGCTTGCGGAACACGGACGGTTCCTGAGGCAGATAACTGATCCCATTTCGCGCCCGGAGGTACATCGGCAACCCGGTGATGTCCCTCCCCGCGAGACGGACCGTTCCCGCGTCCGGTCGCGTTAATCCAACGATCATGTAAAACGTCGTCGTCTTCCCGGCCCCGTTCGGGCCCAACAACCCAACGACCTCTCCCTGCTGGAGGTCGATGCTGACGTCCCTCACCACCGTGCGCTTTCTGTATGTCTTGGAAATCCCGACGGCTTCGAGGACCACTCGCTCTCCGGTCATGCCCGCTTTTCCCGCTATTCCTGCGACTCGTCGAGCGGACGACGGGACACGGTGGGTCGCCCTTCGGCGCCGGTCATGACCACGTGCCGCCCATCGACGTTCCAGACGAACTCCGGTCCGCGGGCCGACCCGGACTCCGGGTCGGACACCTCGGCATCGGCTCCCCGGAGGGTCACAGTCCGGGTCTCCCGGGAGTAGATCGCCTCGTCGCCCCGGCCGGTCGTACGGCCACCATGGATTCGAACGTCACCGGTCGCCACGATCCGTTCGATTCGCCCAGATGCGACTTCCGATGCCTCCCCGCCACGTTCGGGAGCGCCGCTCT
>CAZTTI010000316.1:0-3013 GCA_964615925.1 uncultured Solibacteraceae bacterium | reverse complement strand
GGCGGCTTCATCATGATGGACGATTTCGGAGGCCAGGGGCAGGGGCCGCGGGAGTTCGAATATCTCCGGTCGACTCTCCTGGCGGCGTTCCCTGACCGCGAGATGTTCGAATTGCCGGCGACTCATCCGATCTTTCACAACTTCTACGAAATCAACGCGGTCAATGCCGTCCATCCGATGTCGGGGCAGAAATCCGTATTCCTGGGTTACCCCGACGACCTCGGGGGAACAGCCATGATCGTCTGCTACCACAACGATATCGGCGACTACTGGGAGTTCCTGGACAACCCGCGGTATGCGCTCGAGCCTTCGACCGAAGCCGTGAGGCTCGGTCTCAACTTCGTCCTTTACGCTATGACGCATTGACCCGGCCGCCACCGCGGCGGAGGGTGGCATAATCGACGGAAATCGGGCACGATACGGCGGTCCATCATGAAAATAGGATTTGTGACAGCAGCGGTCGTTCTCATCGGCGCCTGGGTCATCATGACCCTGCCGCAACTCTCCGGATTCGAATCCATCTGGGAGGGGACTTTCGACGGCTGGACGATCGAGAACGCGGGGCAGTCCGACTTCACCATCGTCGACGGCCTGCTTCACGTCGAGGGCGGGACGGGCTGGCTTCGCTCGGAAGAGCAATACAGCGACTTCACGCTTCAGAGCGAGTTCCGCTGGCTCACCGAAGACGCCGACAGCGGGATTTACGTCCGCGCGATCGGCGATCAGGAGTTCATCCGCGGGTGGCCCGGTAACAGCTATCAGGTCCAGGTGCGCGATCCGCGGGGCGAGAGCCGCTTCCCCCCGGTCGGCGGACTCTTCCGGCACCAGACCCCGGAAGGCAACGACGAGTTGGACGAGGCCGCCATCGAGGAAGCGTACCAGGGCACCGGGGAATGGCACACGATCGAGATCGACGCGATCGGGGAGACGTTGACGATCCGGCTGAACGGAATCGAGATCGGCCGCGCCGACAACATCGTGAACCCCACCGGCTACATCGGAGTTCAGTCCGAACTCGGAACGATCGAATATCGCACGATCGAGATCCTCGAGCGGTAGACACCTCGAAACCCAAAAAGGCCGGAAAACCATGTCCCACCCTCCTTCGACGAGCGAGAACAAAAGCGGCAGTATGGCCTATCCCTGGTTCGTCGTCCTCGTCCTGACGTCGGTCTACATGTTGTCGTTCGTCGACCGGACGATCCTCGGCATGCTCGTAGGACCGATCCAGCGCGATCTCCAGATCACGGACACGCAATTCGGCATCCTTTCGGGATTCATGTTCACGCTGTTCTACGTCGTGATGGGCGTCCCGCTCGGCCGTGTGGCCGACACATACAGCCGACGCAACCTGATCGTGATCGGGATCGTGGCCTGGAGCTTCTTCACCAGCCTGTCGAGCATGGCCCGGAGCTACCTGGCACTTTCGGCGGCGCGTGTCGGCGTGGGCGTGGGGGAAGCCAGCCTTTCCCCATCGGCTTATTCGATGATTGCCGACTACTTCCCCAGCCGGAAGCTCGGCGTCCCGATGAGCGTCTACAACATGGGCATTTTCCTCGGGATCAGCGCGGCGTTGCTCCTCGGCGGAAGCGTCGTCGACCTGGTCACGCAAACCGGCGAGATCACGGTCCCCGTGCTGGGATCGATGCCGCCCTGGCGCGCCACGTTCCTCATCGTCGGCCTTCCCGGGCTGTTGTTCGCGCTGTTGATGTTCGCCGTGCGGGAACCTCCGCGGAAGAACGTGCGGCAGACGGCGGGTACGGCCGCGAAGCTGAGCGTGGCTCAGGTTTTCGACGAGGCGAAACTCCGCTGGCAGTCGTTCCTTGGAATTTCGATCGGCATGATCTTCCAGTCCAGCCAGGTCTACGCGATGGTGACCTGGGCGACGGCCACGTTCCAGCGTGTCCACGAATGGACGCCCGGTCAGACCGGCCGGCCCCTGGCCCTCATCCTGCTGACGTTCGGATGCACCGGGATGTATGTGGGCGGGCTCTGGAGCGACCGCTGGCTCCGGCGGGGAGTGCCGGAGGCGCCGTTGAAAGTGGGGGTCGTGGCGGGCATCGGCACGCTCGTATTCTTCACGCCCGCGCTCGTCATGCCCTCGCCGGAACTCGCGCTCGCACTGCTGGCGCCGGGCTTCTTCTTCACCGCCCTGCCGATGGGGATCACGATCGCCGCGTTGCAGCGGATCTTTCCCAATCAGGCCCGCGCGCAGGTCTCCGCGCTGTTCCTCTTCTTCCTCAACCTCGGAGGTTATCCGCTCGGAGCGATCCTGCCGGGATATCTGAACGACAGGTTCTTCAGCGATCCGGCGCGTATCGGCACCGCGGCGGCGATCACGATCGGCATGGCGGCCGTCCTGATGATCGTTTCGTTCGGGGCGACGGCCCGGCCGTATCGCGCGCACTACGAATCCATACAGGTAGAATAGACAGCCCATGAGCACGGCGAAGGGCCTGGCGGTCGGCGAACTGACCGCGATCGACACGCACGTTCACATAGAGGCAACCCAGGTAACGGGAAATGCGGCCGACGAGGCAGCACACAAATATTTTGGCGCCGGCAAGACTCCGAGCCCCGATGAGTTGATCGCGTATTACCGCGAACGCAAGATGGCCTGCGTCGTCTTCTCCGTAGACGAGGCCCTGACCGGGCGCCCCCAGGTTCCGAACGAAGACGTTCTCGCGCTGGCGAACCAGAACCCGGACGTCCTGATCCCGTTCGCCAGCGTCAACCCGATGAGGGGGCCCGATGCGGTCGCCGAGGCCCGGCGTCTGGTCGGCCTCGGTATCCGGGGGTTCAAGCTGCATCCTCCGTTGCAACAGTTCCACGCCAACGACCCGAAGGCGTACCCCTTCTACGAAGTCGTCAATGAAGCGAAGCTTCCGGTCGTCATCCACACGGGCCACAGCGGGATCGGGACCGGGATGCCGGGTGGAGGCGGCGTTCGGTTGAAGTACGGCAACCCGATGGATATCGACGACGTTGCCGTGGATTTTCCTGACATGCCGAT
>CAZTTI010000315.1:0-3134 GCA_964615925.1 uncultured Solibacteraceae bacterium | reverse complement strand
GAGACTCCGGGCGCCGGATCCCCGCATCGCGATCGTAAACTCGCGCGTAAGGATGTCGATGACCCTCTCGACTCCGGCCTGACCGAACGCCCCGAGTCCCCATGCATAGGGCCGGCCGACGGCCACAGCCGTGGCCCCCAGTGCCAGGGCCTTGAACACGTCGGCGCCCCGCCGGATCCCACCGTCGATGAGGATCGGGATCCTTCCATTGACGGCTTCGACAACTTCGGGCAGGGCTTCGATCGTCCCGCGTCCGGCCGGGGTGGCGCGTCCGCCGTGATTGGAGACCACGACGCCGTCGGCCCCGTATTCGACGGCCAGAGCCGCATCCTCGCGCGTTTCGATCCCCTTGATGATGATGGGAAGCGACGTCAGGTCCTTCAGGCGCGGAACCACGGTCCACGTCATCGACGGGTCGACCAGCCCCACGCCCTGCATGTCGATGCCGTCGAAGATGGGCTTCGACGCGCCGGGAACGTGGCAGTTCGAACACGTGCGCGTGTCCAGACGCGCCATGATGGCCGACGTCTCGGTATTGCGCCCGGCCGGAAGGTCGACGGTCAAGGCGATGGCGGTGGCTCCCGCGCGCTCGGCTCGGGCCACGACCCGTTCGGTGATGTCCCACCGGTCGGTCGAGTAGAGCTGGAACCAGATCGGCCCGCCACGCGCGTCGATGACATCTTCGATGGCGTTCGACGCCTGCGTCGACAGGATCATGGCCGTGCCCTTCTCCCGCGCCGCTCGCGCGACGCCCACCTCGCCGTCGGCATGAAACGCGCCGCAACTGCCGATCGGAGCCAGAAAGATCGGCGATTCCGACCGCAGCCCAAACAACTCCATGGACATCCCGAAGTCCGCCACGTTCACGAGCCGCCGGGGCCGGATCTGGTAACGCGAGTAGGCTTCCACGTTCGCGCGCAGCGTCCCGTCGTCGTCGACACCGGACGCCAGGTACCCGAAATGGGCCGGAGGCACGCGCGCACGGGCCGCGGCTTCCATCTCGAAGACGTTGATGGCGTCGGCCGGGTCGGTGATCACGCCGCCCGTCTCCTGCCACGCTGCGGCAAAGGCGCCGTAGTTGGCGAAAAGCGGGCTCGCAGCGAGAAACTTCATGAACGCGCGACGATGGAACGAGGAACGCTCCGGTACACGTATTCGAGGTTTGTCCACGTCACGATTATAGTCTTTCCCTTCCGGGGGCGCAGCCGGCGGCCAACTTTACGTGCTAACAAGACGGCGTTCGCTTGTTGCGGTTCCGTGGCAGTGCTACCGTGGAGGCGTGACTACGCTCGCCATTGTCCTCTGATCGCGGGTTCGCCGCTCTCTAGTTCGGACGCCTCGAGTGCGTCTCGTGCGGCCCCGCACCCATTTCATCCCTTCACAACGGATTTGATCGGGCCGCGCCAACCAGGCGCGAAGGAGGACACGTGAATCTCGAGCCCTATGGCTGGAACTCTTCGTGGCAATTCCATCTGGACAGTCTCGACAACAGCGAACTGCAACCCGCACGCGTCGTCCGGGCCGACCGTGGCGCGTACGAACTGACCTCCGACCAGGGACGCATCCGCGCCGGCGTGACGGGAACGTTTCGAACAAACGCCCACGAGGCGTCCGGATTTCCCGCCGTCGGGGACTGGGTGGCGTTCCGCACGGTGGATGCGGATCACCGCATCGAGGCCATTCTGCCCCGGTCGACGGCCTTCTTCCGGCAGTCGGCGGGCCGGAGGCCGGACGCCCAGGTTCTGGCGGCCAACATCGACGTGGCGTTTCTGGTGTGCGGAATGGACCGCGACCTCAACCGCCGGCGTCTCGAGCGCTACCTGATGCTCGCGTGGGAAAGCGGCTCGACGCCCGTCGTGCTCCTGAACAAGTCGGATCTCGCGAACGACCCCGCCGCGGCCCTCGCCGCAATGAAAGCCGACCTGATCGGCGTGGAGATCCATGCGATCTCGGCGGCCACCGGCGAAGGGCTCGACGCTCTGGGTACCCACATGCGTCCGGGACGTACCGCTGTGCTCCTCGGATCCTCCGGCGCCGGAAAGTCCACACTCCTGAATCGACTCCTCGGTGAGACGATTCAGGCCACGGGTCCGGTCCGGGCCGGCGACGACCGGGGGCGGCATACGACGACGCGCCGGGAGCTTTTTCTTCTTCCGGGAGGCGGAATCCTGATCGATACTCCCGGTCTCCGCGAGTTGCAGCTGGCCGGTTCGGTCTCGAGCCTCGAGCAGACGTTCGGCGACATCGACGAGGCGGGTCTCGAATGCCGGTTCCGGGATTGCCGTCACGACGACGAGCCCGGCTGCGCCGTCCGCGCCGCCGTCGATGCCGGGTCGATCAGCGAGCGGCGCTACACGAACTTTCTCAAGATGCGGAAAGAATTGGAAAGTGCCGAGATGCGCCAGTCCCCCCACCTCCTGCGGCGCCGCGACCGGCAATTCGCGAAGCTCGTCCGCCGCGTCGTGGACCAGAAGCGGCGGGAGCCTGCCCACGACGGGGAGGCGTGACCGTGCCCGATGTCGCGAGCCGCGGATACAACATCGCCGGTTCAGGAGAACACGGATCCGAGGACAAGAATTCCTCCGAACACGATCAGCGCTCCCGCAAGCGCCACGCCGATCGGTATTCCCTTATCCCAGCGGAAGAACTGTCTGGCACGCGCGGTCGCGCGCGATGCTCTCCGAACCGCCCCATGAACGATGGAATCTGCGGCGGAGAAGAACAGAACGAGAGACGAGAGGGCGGACCGGCCGGCGAGCGCCCCCCATTTCCTGTACGCCCAGTCGGTGTCCACGGAGACCGTCGCGGCCGGTTTCAACTTGTCGAGGAACACGAAGAACCCCAGGGCCGTAAAGGTCAGATACTCCGCCGTGTGGATCAACTTGTCCGGAGAATAGGGATCGAAGTCGAATGAGTGGGGCAACAGCGCATAGAACGACGTGTAGAAGACGCCGATCGATACACACAGCGCGGCCGCCAGCAGCATGCCCGCGTACATGCCCGGCGGCACGGGCGACACCTCAATCGCTTTCCTTGGCCCGAGCCAGGTGAAATAGGGCAACTTGAGCCCCGTGGACAGGAACGTCCCGATCGACACGGCGTACAGGAGCAGAGCGGCACCGATCAGCCCGGCG
>CAZTTI010000314.1:0-7322 GCA_964615925.1 uncultured Solibacteraceae bacterium | reverse complement strand
CCAGAAGCGCGCTGAAGCGATCCTGGCCCCCTCGGCCAGGCTCCGGAGCTTGGCCCAGACGATGTCGGGATCCACGGCCGCCTGCCCGACCCACGTGCCGAACCCGCAATCGCATCCGCCAATGACGTTTTCCGGTCCCACCAGCTCCGCGTAACGTGTGATCCGCTCGGCCACCAGATCGGGGTGTTCGATGTAGTTGGTCTTCGACTCGATGACGCCCGGGATCAGGACCTTCCCCGGGGGGAGCTTCACATCCCGGAAAACCGTCCACTCGTGCGCGTGGCGTGGGTTGGCGGCCTCGAACGACAGGCCGTTCGGTTTCGCCGTGAACACGACGTCGAGAATATCCCGGATCGGGACGTCGTGGTGGTGCGGGCCCTCGTAGTTTCCCCAACACAGGTGAATCCGGGACTGGTCGGCGTCGACGTTCCCGAGCGCATGGTTGAGCGCGCGGATGTGCAGCCGGGCTTTCTCGAGGAACTCGGGAAGGTCGAGGTCCGAAAACTGGATGTGGCGTCCCATCGCGAGGTCCGGACAATCGATCTGGAGCACGAACCCCGCGCCGGCGATCGCCTCGTATTCGGCCCGCATCGCGTCGGCGATGGCGAACAGGTATCTTTCGTGGTCCCCGTAGTAGGAATCGCCGAAGAACAGGGAGACGACGCCCGGCGAGGCCGCGCTCATGAACGCGTCGGTCGAGGGAGTCTTCCGGAGCGCGGCGGTGAACCGTTCCACGTCGTCGAGGGGGGCGTGAGGTTCCCGGACCGCGATCGGTCCGTTGCACCCGGGCGTCTTTCGCCGGGCCCGTCCGGGATCCCCGAAGACCTTTTCGGTGAGGCGCGGAAAATCGAGGATGTCCTGATAGCTGGTGACCGGAACGCTCTCCCCGCCGAAGCCTTCGAGCCGATCCTTGATATAGGTGGCGTAGCTGGGTTTGCCGGTTTCGCCGTCGCTGACGATGTCGATTCCGGCCTGAATCTGGCGGGAAACGACCTCTTCGGTCGCCGCCCGGATCCGTTCCTCGAGGAGAGCAGCGTCGACGCGATGCCCTTCTTCTTTCGCGAACATCAGGTCGACGAGGTCGTCGGGACGGGGAAGGCTTCCCGTGTGGGTCGTGAGGAAGCGCTCCGTGCTCTTCTTCATCGCGCGGCCGTATCGTCAGTTCCCGAAGGACTCGCCGGTTTCGGCGGTGCAGCCGCCCTCGGGCATGTCCATTCCGCACATGATGAGCGGGCCGCGCTGCGCGCCGAAGTTGTTCCCGTCACGCAGCGGGTTCAGCGTCACCGTGAAGATCGTTCCGATCTTGAATCGCTCGGTGGTGATTCCCTGGCGCGCAATGCTCACCGCCGGACCCGTCTCCACGCCCCACGTCACGACGCCGCCGCCGTCACCGGTGATCGCAACGCCGTTCTCGTCGACGAGGTCGAAGATAAACTGGGAGTGGTTGGCTCCGATGATATATCGGGTGAGCTTTCCCGTCAGCGTCCGCTCCACGGTCTGATCGTACATTGCGAACGAGTGATGGGCCGCGACGGTCCTTCCCGATCCCGTTCCGAGAACGAGCACGGCCGCCGCCGCGACCGACAGGCCAAACACGCGGGTCGAGTGTGTCATGACTGCTGCCTCCTGATCCGAGCCTCCACTCTAGCAACAAGCGCTTCGATGCCCAAACGTGCCGAACAAGTCATGAAGGAGGGATGTGTTCTTCTCCCGGTTCTTCCGGCAGCGTGGCGAGGGCGATGACTTCCTTGGCGGCCATCACGCTGCCCGTCGTCCGATAGCTCTCGTGATTCCGCTCGATCTGGCTCAACTCGTACCGGTAGTTGGCCATCATTCCGGCCGACTGTTTCATGCCCTTTTCCGAGATGTCCGCCATCCAGTTGATCCGGTCGATCCGCGCGCCGTTGTTGAGGTGGAAGTTGGCGACCAGGTCGTCGGCCCGCGTCCCGCTCTTCTCGTGAAGCAGGTATTGCGCGCAGAGGCGCATCAGAGGGACCTTGACGGCTTCGGTTCGTTCGACGTCGTCCCACCAGCGTTCGGCCTTCATCCATCGGCCCACGGGGTTGGGATCGGATCCCAGCAAGGCCTCGACCCGTGACCGTTCCCCGGCCGTCATCGGAAGGCCTTCGGCCAACTGCTTCTCGAGGAACGGGCCGAACCCCGGAATCGGGGACAAGGTGACGAAGTGGCCGAGCCGCGGCAGATCGGCCGTCAGGCGGTCGACAACACGTTTGATCAGGAAGTTCCCGAGGTTGATCCCGCGAAGCCCTTCCTGAGTGCTCGAGATCGAATAGAAAACGGCCGTCGTCGCCAATTCCGCGTTCTGGGTCATGGAGCCCGTATCCAGCAGCGCCTGGATACTCGCCGATGGGTCGTCCGCCAGGGCGACTTCGACGAAGACCAGGGGTTCGCCTGGCATCCGGGGATGAAAGAAGGCGTAACACCGCCGGTCCTCGCCGAGGCGGTTCTTCAGATCGTCCCACGAACCGATTTCATGGACCGCCTCGTAGGCGATCAACCGTTCGAGCAGCGAGGCGGGGGAATCCCACGTGATACGTTCCAGATCGAGGAATCCAATGTCGAACCATGAATCCAGGAGGCGCCGGAGGTCCTGTTCGAGGGCGCCCAGAGACGGATCCCAATCGGCGAACCGGATCGCGTCGGCGCGAAGGTCGACGAGGAACTTCACGCCGGACGACAGGGAGTTGAACTGCGTCAGCAAGCGAACGTACCGGGGCGTGACCGCGTCGCGGATCCGTTCGGCGCTTTCGGCGGAGATTTCCCGACCGGAATGCGTGGCCTCGATCTCGCGGCGGATCCGTTCGGAATCGACGCCAAAATCGTGGGCGAGTACGGACAGGAAGCGCTGGCGGCCAACCGGGCTCAGGTTCAGGTAGGCGTAACCGAGCGCCGCCGCTCGGGCGCGGGCGGAAACCTCTCCTCCCCGCGCCTCGAGGCATTCCCGAATCTGGTGCCGAAGCTTGTCCCGGTCCCGATCCGGCAGGTCTTCCCGATACCGGGCGACCTTCGTGTGCACCTGGCTGAACGACCGCCAGGCATGCCGAAGGTTGACGAGCGCCCGTTGGAGGATGCTCGTTCCGCTGGGCGCTGCCTCTCGTGTCGCCACCATTGATCGAATGGACCCGATGGATCAGGTCGATCAGGCCGTCTGCCGGTGGTATGCCTCGTTGTTCGGAGTGTGGTCGCCCGCCAACCAGCGTTGGAGCTCGGAGTGGGCCTTCTTCGCCTGGTCCCGATTGATCGTCGCCACGTCGGGATGGTCCACGGTGAACTCGACGATCAGGCGGTTCGGATCCCAGACATAGAGCGAATGGCAATAGCCGTGTTCGAGCTCGTAGTATTTCGCGGGTGCCGAATAACCGGCCTTGTGCAGGCGGTCCCGGATCCCGTTCTGCTGTTCTTCGGTGACGTGCAAGGCGATGTGATGGAACGGGGATTCCGCGATTTCCGGGCCGAACTCGGCATCGTCTTCCGCGTCGGCGAACTGAAAGAACGCCAATGCGCTCCCGTCGGAAAGCCCGAAGAAACAGTGACAGTAGGTCCGCTCCTTGCCGAAGAGATCGGTCTTCTCGCACCAGGTGGCGACCAGCGGCATCCCGATGATGTCTTCGTAGAACTGGCGCGTCGCCTCCAGGTCCCTGGTGACGTAGGCGTTGTGGTGGAGGCGTCCCGGCGCCATCGTGCTCGTGGTTTCCATGCTGTGCTCCTTCAACAGTCCTGTGTCAGGCTTCTGCCGTGAGAAGTCCGAAAGTTCGTGTGAAGCCAGTGGCTTGCGCCTGACGTCGATCGTGGAGTCTGCCGTCGATTATCCTACGCCAGATCGGGATTGTCACCCTTGGGATTTCGTCCGCCGCTCCGCGCGGCCGAGCACGGCGAGGATCACGAGCGCGAGGGCCACGGAGACAACGGCGATGCCGTATTGCCGGGCCCCCGCCGACGCTCCGGCGGCGCCGACGACCCAGATTCCCGACGCGGTGGTGATTCCGGTGATCTCGCCGCGCGAGCGAATGATCGACCCCGCACCGAGGAAACCGAGGCCCGTCGCCACTCCGAGGACGATCCGCGCCGGGTCGCTCGCGTCGGACACGAGCCGAAGGGCGAGGTTGGTGAACGTTGCCGATCCGAGGGCCACCATCATGTGCGTGCGCAGGCCGGCGGGTTTCCGCCAGCTCTCGCGTTCGATTCCGACCGCCGCGCCCAAAGCGGCGGCAATCAGCAATGGGGCGACGTCGTTCGTGAACCAGTCCACTTCCTCGTCCTCCTTCCCCGTCCTCCGGCGACGGCTCAGGCGCCCCGGCTGACCAGCCGCTGTTCCAGCACGACATCGGAGGGATCGGGCGCCTGGTTTTCGAGGAAAGAATTGAGATCGAAACCGCTTCCTTCGGCGAGGATCTCGAGGACCAGCACGGCGTCGGGGCCCGTGGCCTGAAGGGCCGGGTCCAGGGCCTCGGCCGCTTCGAGAAAAATAGCCGACCCCAGGGGCCGGAGGAACTCCTTTCCGTAAACCGACGCCAGGCGGCTGTTGAAGGTCCGCGTCATCTTTGCGCCGAACTCGGCGAGCCGGTCGATGGCACGCGAAGGTGCGGTGGCCGAGTCCTCCCAGAACAAGGCGATGTCGACGAGGGCCTTGCGGGCTTCCTCGACCAGGACGGCTTCGGACGCGAGCAACGACTCGAATTGGGCCCCCCCAACGACGCCGCATGCGTCGACGAAGTTCTGTATGCGGCGGGGATCGAACCGGCGCGCCTGGTCTTCCCGGCCCGAGCGGTGCAAGTAGTCGCCCCAGTGCCGAAGCGCGGCCGCGAGCCCGTTGACGGTCCTCGAGTCGACGACCACCGCTTTCCGGGTTTCCGGGTCCGGCCAGTTCCAGTACACGTCACCGGATTCGGGATCGGCCACGACCTTGCCGCCCACGATTCGCATGCCCGCGATCGGAGGAATCGCGGACCAGACCAGCAGCGCGCTCGCCGGCGTGTTGTCCCAGAGTTTACCGGGATCCTGGAAGTAATACGTCGGGATCAGCTTCTTGAGCTGGCGCTGCAGGCGGATCGCGACGAGCTTCGCCGCGGCAAGGGCTTCCTCGCGGGTACGCCGCGCCATCCATGGCGCCAGGGGATTTCCACCGAGCCTCAGGTCCAGCGAGAGCAGGACGTCGCCGAACTCGGTCGTCCCGTTGCCGGTCGCGTCCTCGATGGCCCGGTCGAGGTCGGCCACCCACTTCTCGAGGCTCGAGTCGGGGTCGTCCGGGAAGTGCGTGGGAAAGTACTCGTCGACCAGGGGCCGCAATGTCTCCGCGACCTCGCCGCTCCGCATGTCCCGGCGGGCCATCCGATAAGAATACGACCACGTCGACGATGGAGAACCGTGCACGCGAACGCCCGGCAGGGGCACGGCGACCAACGCCGTGACGGCCAGGCTGGACCGCATGCGGTTGACGGAGGTGACCTCGTCTTTCGCGTCCAGCGAATAGACGAGAACCCGCTCCCCGTCGCCTTCGACCCGGAGGCTGGCCAGGGCCTGGTTCATCGTCGTCTTCTTCCGATCGAAGAACGGCATGTGGACCTCGATCGCGCTCGCACGCTCGATCTCGTGGGACATCACCGCGGAGCGCAGTTCGACCGACGGGTCCGGTTCGGTCAGGACCCGGTCGTAGTCGGCTCGTGCAACCAGCGCCTCGAAAAGCTCGCGTGCGGTCTTCGACGACATGTCGAACTCCGCGTCGAGGAGCAGTTGCTTCGTCGTGGTCTTCTGCCAGGTCGCCGCCAGGCTGAAGTCGTATTTACTATTGAGCGCCTCGCGCGCGCGCTGGTAGATCTCGTGCCGCAGCGTGACCACGCGGTTGATCGTCGCCCGAACCTCCTCGATGTCCTCCGAATCGAGTGGTTTTGCGAGGAATGACGAGATCCGGCCGACGAGCCATGAATGGACGTCGTCGAAGTCCGCGGCGGCCACCGTCCGGAGCTTTTCGATGTCGAGCGCGCCCTCGACGTAGTCGTGGAGACGGCGGACGACGTCGCCCAACGCGCGCCCCGAGACGATGTCGACGACGGAATCGAGCGTGTCGGGCAGGTCCACGCGGTCGAGAAGCGCCAGGGCGCCCTCGTCGGCGAGCGTGTTGACGAAGCGTCCGACGGGAGTGGCCTCGAAGTCCGTGCCCGACATCAGCGAGAGCAGGGCGTCCCGCCTCTGTTCGGCGTCGCGCGCGGAAAGCAGTTTCAGCGCATCGATGACTTTCTTCTTCTCGGCCTGGGTTCCGCGAACCTCGTCGAGCAGCTTCCACGTTGCCGTGGCCGCGTTTTCGGGAAGCGCGTCCCAGAAGTCCAAAGCACGGGAAAGGGCCGCTCGCGCGTCATCGAAACTCGCTCGGGGGTCGATGCCCGTCGTTTTCTCGAGGAGTTCGAGCCCTTGTTCGGTAGCGAGTCCCGCGACGAGTTTCGAAAGATCCTGACCGGGGTCGGTCCACTGGTCGATCCTTCGGAGCTCGCGGACCACCTGCCGGCCGTGAACGCCGAAGACGGCCTTGACGAAGTCGTCGGCTTCATCGGGAAGTTCGGCCGTCGCCGTCACGCCGACGGCCATGTTGAGCCCGAAGTCCCAGCCCTTCTGGCGGAGTTTGAACAGTTGGAGGTGAAGAAGAGTTTCCCCTTCGTCGCTCGACGGACGGTCGATGGCGACGAGATACCTCCCGCTGGCCGAGACCCCGATGGCGGCTTTCAACCCGGTCTCGACCCGGAGCCCGATGTCCCCTTCGAGTCCGAGCCCTCCGAGACTCCGAACAAAGCTGAAGTTGTACCCCAATTGTGAGGAAAGGTTGAACTCCACCGAGGCGTTGGCCTCGACGATGAGGGTCGTTCCCGGCGCGATGTCCTTGATGGTGCGTACCTGTCGTGGGAGGCGAAACGAGCCGATCGTTTCCCTCAGGGCGGAAGCGGCGCCGGTGCCGGGTGCGATCCGGTGCACCACGGCGAAGAGCCGCGCGGCTTCTCCAGCGGCGCCGAACCCGACCGTTCCGAAGGCGCCGACGGGATGAGATCCCTCGACCTTGCCCTCGGCGCGATACCCGGCGCGGAAGACGACGTACCTCGGATCGGTAAGATCTCCTCCGGCCAGCGCCTCTGCCAGTGGGAGGGGGACGTTTTCTCCCAGCCCGAGTTCGTCGATGACGGCCGCGGGAGAGTCCACCACGGCGATGCCGGTGGAGCCCGCGAACGACGCGCCGAAGCTGACACTGCCTTCGTTCACGCCGAGCGTGACGTCCTTCTTCGTTCCGGTCTCGAGCGCGACGCTGCCCATGCGAATCT
>CAZTTI010000313.1:0-15737 GCA_964615925.1 uncultured Solibacteraceae bacterium | reverse complement strand
GGGCCGCGAGCAACGTCTGGTGTTCTTGTTGCCGCGCGCTGGCCTCGAACTGGAGGCGCTCGTTCTCGAGCGCTTCGAGTTCGGAGGCGGCGAGTTCGCGAACCTCAATTTCGGAGATCGCTTCGCCGTCGATCGTGGCGAATGGTGTTTGGGCCTTGCCGGGTACGGCCACAAGCAACATCACGGCCGCGGTGAGGATCGCATTCAGTCCTCTCAACATAGATTCAGTCTCCTGTTCGGTGAGCTCACGGGAATCGTCACTCCGGGGAGGACTCCCCGGCGCCCATGACGCGGGCCAGAGCGCTGAACGGTCCCATGGATCCGTGCGCTCCCACGACGGTTTCAACGTCCAGACCGTGCGCGATCACCGTGTCGAAGAACGCCCTGGCGTTCGCGTCCGTGGCGTCGACCGGGTTGGGGGGGGAGTAGAGGTCGCTGACGAAGACGACGTTCGCGTCGGCGACGTAAACGATGAGCATCCCGTTGGCGTGTTCGTTCGGGACGTGGAGGAAACGAACGGTTCGTGACCCATCGCTGACTTCGTCGCTCTCGCTCACCCGCCGGATCGTGGGCCGGCCGTCCTGACCGGATAGCGCGTCGGGCCGGATCGTTCGCGGCCGACTGAGCACGACCTCCAGAAACGGAGCGATGCTCTCGTGGGCGACGATGGTGGCGCCGAGCGCCGCGTAGGCCCGGACGCCGCCGCTGTGGTCGGCGTGAAAGTGGCTGACGACGGCGTGGCGAACCTGTTTCTCGGGAAACCGGACGTTCAACGCCTCGATGACGCCGATCGATCGCTCGTCAAACAGCGGCGTTCCCGCGACGATGAGATGATCACTCATCTCGATGACGAGGCTGTTGTGAGAGCTCCCGCCCGCGATCCAGACGCCGGGGGCGACGTTATCGAGCGGCGCGACCTCCGGAAGCGAACCGAAGCCTTCGAGCGGTCCGAAACCCATGATAGCCCGGCGGAGAGCGATGTCCGACGTCACGCGGTCGCCGCGCTCAGGGGATTCCCGGATCGTTGACGGGATGTCGAAGGCGCCAGCCTCGAACACACCGTTAATCGCAACGGATTCCACCGTTTCCTCCCGGTACCGGTCGCCGTTCAGGAAGACCGTTCGGCGAAACGGAATCGGGATCTCCCACTCACCTCCGGGGGCGGAAGAGGGGAAACGTGCGGGTCTCCAGTCGTCGAGGACCAGCTCGTTCTGCGTATCACCGTAGAGCGGGTCGGTCTCCAGGACGATCACCCGCCCCGGAAGCTTCGTCGTGGAGTTCAGGAGCAGTTCCACGGAGTTCTCCCCATCGTGGTATGCGAGGACCTCGAAGGTCGTTCCGTCGACGGACCGGTCGGGTTCCCGGATCAACGTTTCCGACTCGCGCGCGACGCGGGCAATCCGGACGGACATGCGCTCGACATCCCGCATTCTCGCCGCGAACCGGCTGCCGCGCATTCGTTGTCCGTTCGTCAAGTCTTCGGGCGCGCCGTCTTCGGATGGGATTTCTGGCAGGTCGAACACCGCGCCGGCATCGTCGTCGATTACCTCGAGAAAGTCGACCGGACCGGGGGCCGGGTAGCGGCGCTCGCCGTGGAACTCGATCCGCATCGAGGGTCCGGTGTAGTCGATGAGCAGCCTGCTTTCGTAATTCGCAAGCTCGAGAATCCCCCCTGGAAATTGCGCCTGGTGCGGTTCCCATGCCGTTCCGCGGATTTCCAGCTCCTCGCGCTCGATCGCCTCGATCGTCTCCCAGCCGCCCATCGCGGCGGCCACTTCCTCGAGAAGGGCGGCTCCCGCTTCCGGACCGGTGCGTGGCTCGGATCCACACGCCGCCAGCGCAAGGGTCAGTCCGAGGATCGATATCGGGAAACGTCTCATCCGGCTCATCTCCGCGATCAGTGTATCCGCCTCCACCCGGGATTGGGCTTGATCGAGCGTACCGCGACGGTGGGGTAAGTTCAACGCGTGCCCGCATGTTGTCCTGGTCAGCTCCAACCGAGGGCGTGAATTGAATACGACTTACATCGGTGCAAGGAATCAAAGCAGTAGCGACCGCGCCGTGAGGGCCTCGTGCCGGAGCCCCGCGGCCTTGTCGAGCAGACGGAGCCGGTCGGGGAGATCGACCTCGAAGTGCCATTCATCCGCGCGACCGCCGTCATTGGCGAGAGCCAACGTCCATGTTTCCCACCAGGGAAGCAGACGCCGCGCGATCGGTTCGACGATCAGGACCCGGGTTCCCCGAGCCCCCGCTTCCGAGAGTGTGGCGAGGGCGCGATTCCGATCGTTGTCGGAAAGCTCGTTGATGTTGAACGCGGCCACGACCGCCGAAGCATCGTCGAGGGACACTGCGCCGACGTCGCGGCGAACGGCCGTTCCCCGGACCCCCAACTGGCGAAAGTTCCATCGGGCTTCGTGAATGGCCCACGAATTGACGTCGAAGCCGGCGACCGAAGTTCGTTTGCCTCCTTCCAGCGCCCATGCCGCGCCGGCGACGCCGGTTCCGCATCCCAGGTCGAATATCCGTCCGGGTGGGGCCTCGAGACGAAGCTTTCGGAGGATCGCCCGGATCGTCAGGAAGTGCAGGGGAGCGAAATACAGCGCGAACGCCGCGCGCTTTCCCCGGCTCGAGAGCGCATCTTTGAGGGAGTCGCCGCGCCGTTCGACATATCGCGTGGAAAGGGCCTCGACACCGCGCCGGATCTCCTGGAAGGTCAGTTCGGAAAGGTGCCGCTCCTCGAGCGCGCCGAACCAGCGTTCGAACGGATCCGTTTCAGCCGGATTCAGGGGGAGCGGCACGGCGACAGGATAACAGCGGCGCCGTCGCCCTGGGTCCTGATACTCTCCCGGGAGGCTGATGATCCGGAGGGAGAGAGGAGACCGTATGCAGTTCGAAATCGACGGTACCGTGGCGCAATCAGCGAAGCTCATCTTCGAGAAATCGGAGACGGCCTGGGCATCGAAGGGGTCGATCATTTCGTATGCTTCAGGTATCGAATGGGACGTGAAGGTCCCTGGCGGTTTGGGTGGCGCCATCAAGCGGTCGCTTTCGGGTGAGGGGATCACATTGACCTTCATCCGCGCGTCGGCCTCCGGCCAATACGCGACACTCGGCGCCAACGCGCCCGGCCACATCGACGTGTGGGACCTGGCCGCACGTGGACCCCTGTTCACCACGCGGGGGGCGTTTCTCGCCGCGTGGGGCGAACGCACCGAGATTTCGGTGTCGATCGCACGCCGTGCGGGGGCCGCTCTTTTCGGCGGAGCGGGATTGGTGCTCCAGCGCATCGAAGGGAGCGGGACCTGCCTGGTTCACGGAAAAGGGGATTTCCAGGCCGTCTCACTGGGGGATGGAGAGCAGCTGAAGGTGAGCACGGGCAACCTCGCCGCGTTCTCCGACTCGATCGACTACGCCGTCGAGACCGTCGGATCGTTGCGGAAGACGTTGTTCAGCCGCGAAGGCCTCTTCATGACCCGCCTCACGGGACCGGGGACCGTCCTGCTCCAGACCCTGAAGTCCCGTCACGCCGGAGGGGGGGGCGCGGCCGGCGCCTGAAAGGGCGCTTCCACCCGCGTTTCCCGATTGCCGGCCAGGAGGCGCCGCAGGATCTTGCCCGACGGGGACTTCGGGATCCTGTCCACGAACTCCACCTTGCGGATCTTCTTCTGAGGCGCCACGCGCTCCGCGATCCAACCGATCAACTCGGCGGCGTCGACGTCACCGGAACGAACGACGAAGGCCTTGGGGATCTCGCCGGCCGACTCGTCCGGGAAGGGAACGACCGCGGCATCCTGGACTCCCGGATGCGTCAGAAGCAGCGCCTCGAGCTCGGCCGGAGCCACGGCGTATCCCTTGAACTTGATCAGCTCCTTCGCCCGGTCCACGACATAGAAGTTGCCGTGTTCGTCGGCCGAGGCGATGTCTCCGGTGTGCAGCCAGCGTTCGGAATCGATCATCTCCGCGGTCTTTTCCGGCGCGTTCAGGTATCCGGCCATCACCTGCGGTCCCCGGATGTAGAGCTCCCCCCGCTCACCCGGACCGAGGTCGCGACCGGTTTCCAGATCGACGATGCGGCATTCGGTTCCCGCAACCGGCGGGCCGATGGATGCGGACGGGATTTCGGCCCGATCCCGGGGTGCGATGTGCGTGACCGGACTGGCTTCGCTGAGGCCGTACCCCTGGGTCAGGCGGCAGTTGAACCGGCTCATGAAGCGGCGGGCGGCTTCCGCGGCAAGCGGGGCGGCGCCGCTCTGCACGCTCCGGAGCGTACGGAGCCGGTCCGGCTCGACGTTCGGGTTCCTTGAAAGCATCAGAATGATCGGAGGAACCAGGTTCGCGTGCGAGACGCGGTAACGCTCCACGGCGCCCAGGAACAACCCGAGCTCGAATCGCGGGAGCGTGACGTTGGTCGAACCCAGATACAGGCCGAGATACAGGACGACGGTCAGCCCGTAGATATGGAAAAAGGGCACGAGCCCGAGGATCGTGTCATCCTGGTCGTAGATTCCGTCCGAAATCTGCAGGAGGTTGGCCACGATGTTCCGATGGGTGAGTTGGACTCCCTTTGGAATGCCCGTCGTCCCGCTGGAATAGGGCATCGCGACGACGTCGGCTTCCGGTCGAATCGTGGGCACCCGTTCCGGACTTCCACTGTAGCGGGCAAGCCCTTCGAAGCGTATGCCGGCCGGTGTCGAGCGTTCGGGCATCGGACCGAAGACGATCGTGCGTGACCGGAGCTCGGCGTCGAAGGGAAGCTTCTCGACGAGATCGGGCGTGGTGAACACCCATCGCGTTCCGGAGTCGCGGAACTGGGCTTCGATCTCCCCCGGCGTGGCGGCCGGGTTGAGGGTCGTGTTGATGCCGCCCGCGAGCGCCGAGGCGAGAAACACGATCCCGTATTCCGGAGAATTGGGAGCGACGAGGGCGAGGACATCGCCTTTCTTCATGCCCGACCGGATCAGCCCACCGGCCACCCGGCGCACGGTTTCGGCAAACTCCCCGAAGGTATATGCGCGCCCACTCGGGCCGTCGACCAGAGCCGTCTTGTGCGGGAGTCTTTCCGCGCGAGCGAGGATCAGGTCCGGAAGCGAGACCGGGGGAATCGTGACTTCCGGATGGGGGCTCTCGAAGATCACCCGGGGATTGTAGCACCGCGCTCTAACGGCCGCCGGAGCGCGGGTCAGCGATCCGGCAGCATCTCTCCGGAACGCAGACGGCGGAGGTAATCGTGGTACTCCCTCATCGCCCGCCGGGAAAAGATGAGGATGATGGGGATGTTTGCGAACAGCATGACGCCGGTGCCCAGACTAGTCAGGCCGTCCAACTCCACGTCGGTCGTGATGAAGCCCGACGTGGCCACCAGGATCAGGAAACAGTAAACGATCTTGTACGCTTGGACCCACCGGGCCCCGAGCAGGAAGACCACCCCCTGCTCCCCGTAGTAGGACCACGAGATCATCGTCGAAATCGCGAACAGCCATGCGGCCACCGTGACGAGCCAGCGTCCGAGACCCGGTTGCACGCGGTCGAAGGCATGGCTCGTCAGGCTGGCACCGGTATAGACGACGTGAACGCCCGGATCGACGATCACGGGACGGGTCGGGCTCCCGATCGCGTCCCACCGGACGGTCCGGACGCTCCCGGAATCCTGGACCACGCCATGGAGCTGGACCAGGTCGTTGTTCGTGTCGGGGTTGGCCGCCCCTGCCGCGAGGACCATGAAGACGTCCTGTCCGGCTGTCCACCGGGTCACGTCGTTGGCCTGCAGGTCGCTCGACCGAATCGTCCATGCACCGGGACCGGCTTCGACGATTTCGGGCGGGACGGAGAACTGTCCTTCGGGAGGACGGTTCCAGGCCCCGCTCGACAGGATGACGAGGGCCGTCAGCGTGCACACGAGGATCGTGTCGATGAAGGGTTCCATACCGGCCACGATCCCCTCGCGGACCGGTTCGTCGGTCTTCGCGGCCGCATGGGCGATCGGGGCCGACCCCTGCCCGGCTTCGTTCGAGAACAATGCCCGCTTCATTCCCCAGAGAAACGCATATCCCATCGTTCCACCGAGGAAGGCGCCCTGGGCCTCGATCGGGTTGAAGGCCGAGGCGAAAATCAGCCGGAACAGGCCCGGGATCTGGGAGAAGTTCAGCAACAGGACGTAGAGGCCCGCCACGACGTAGAGGGCGCACATGAACGGCACGAGCTTTCCGGCGACGGCCCCGATCCTCTTGATCCCGCCGATGATGACCAGCCCGGTGATGATGGCCAGAACGAGTCCGGTCGCCAGTTCCGGGACCCCGAAGTTCAATTCGGTAACGGTCCCCACGTTCCACGCCTGGAACATGTTCCCGCCGGTCACCGTCGATACGAGGAGCGTCAGGCAGAAGATGTACCCGATGATCCGTCCAACCCCCGCCAGGCCCGGATTCATCTCGGCCAGCCCATGGCTCACCACGAACATCGGCCCACCGTGCGGATTGTCCGGGTCATTGGTGTTCCTGAAGATCATCGACTGGGTGACCTCGACGGTCTTGATGGCCATTCCGGCAAGGCCCACGACCCACATCCAGAAGACCGCGCCGGGTCCCCCCAGCGAAATCGCTACCGCGACCCCACCGATGTTGCCGAGTCCAACCGTCGCCGAGAGCGCCGCCGATAGCGCCTGGAAGTGGTTGATCGCGCCGGGGTCGTCGGGGTTGTCGTATTTTCCCCGAAGGACCTGGACGCCATGGGTCAGCGCCACCCATGGCGCGAAACGTGACCAGATCAGCAGGAGGGCGCCGACGCCGAGGACGATCAGGAGGACGTAGTCGTGCCAGAGAACGGCGTTGATGTCCGCCAGAATCGCATTGAAAGTGTCCATGCCCTCCCCCGTTGGCACTGGATTGTGACGTCAGAGCCCCGCGGGCTCAAGCAAATTCCGGAACAGGCATCGGGTTCCGCGGCGGTTGGCTCGTGTAACGCGCGCGGCGTCGGGGACGTAACTGTCTATGAGGTCTGGATCGAGCGGCGTGCTCCGCTCGTTCGTCACCCGTTCGTCATTGACGGTGGGGATGCCAGACTATAATATTTCTTGTCTGGATCTTGTGTCTTGCTAGCATTCGCATTTGTTAACTTGAGTTTACATCTTCTTCGTTGACGAGCCGGGCCGACGGGCCTTGATTTCAACCGCCCCCCTCCGGGTACCGGCGGGTTTCGACTTTCACGGAGACTTTTTTGATGTTCAGGCCTTTTTCGGCTCTCCTTCTGACCGTCCTGATCCTGCCGCACGTTTCGCATGCTCAAGGCGACGGTGCGCTCCTCGAGCGGGAAGAAGCGGCCCGCATGTTGCTTGCCGAGGGGGTCGAAGGGCTGCGCGGTGTCTTTACCGATTCCAATTCGCCGGCGCTGACGTTCGACCAGGAGACGCAGATCCGTTCGGCGCACGAGGACCACGTTCGTGTCCTAGAGAACCTGATCGGGAACAACGGCGGCAGCCGGGAGGGGCTCGAAGCCCGGATTGCGGAACTCGAGGACCAGTTGCTCCTCGCCGCGCTGAAGTTCCTGAACCCCGTGCAGCGGACGGCTCTGGCCGGATCGCTGGCCGCGGAGGATTTTGCCGCCCTGAACAGCGACCTGCCCGAAGACCCCGACGAACTCCGGGAGTATCTCAGTGACCTGCGGAGCCCCGCCAGCGACACCGGTGGCGGGTTCGATGGCGGCGGCGGGTTCGGCGGCGGTGGGTTCGGCGGCGGCGGTGGGTTCGGCGGCGGCGGTGGTGGACGCGGCGGCGGTGGTGGTGGGTTCGGCGGCGGTGGAAACAACAACGGCGGGCTCAGCGTCAACGGTTTCGGCGGCGGCGGGCGGATGCCCAACCGCGACGAGATCCTCGAGATCCGCATCAACGAGAACTCCTTCACCGCGGAACAGAGCAATCAGGGTCGCGGCCAGACCGAGATCATCACCCGCGGCGGCACAGGGCGTTTCAACGGGGACGCCACGTTCGATTTCGCCGACGAGGCCCTCGACGCCCGCAACCCCCTCGTGAGCAACCGGCCGTTTTATCAACAGCGGAACTTCAGCGCAAACGTCAGTGGGCCCCTCATCCGGAACCGCCTCACGACCACGTTCGGGATTCAGCGCAACGAACAGGAAAATGCGAGCACGATCAACGCGATCACCCCGACGGGAGATGTCAACCGCGGGGTCACCCGGCCCGGAGCGAGCCGGGAGTATCGTTTCGGCGGCACCGCCCAACTGGCACAGAGCCATGTGTTCAACGCCAACTTCCGCACCGGAACCCAGTCGAATGACCTCAACAACGTCGGCGGTTTCAACCTCGTCGAGCAGGCGAGCACGCAGTCCAGGGACAATTGGAACCTGCAGCTTCGCGAGACCGCGGTCCTTTCCCGGACGATCAACCACGAAGCCACGTTCAGCATCACAAAATTCAACAATATCCAGCAGGCGCTGAACCCTGGAGTGAACATCGACGTTCGCGGAGCGTTCCGGGGCGGCGGTGGAACCCAGGACAGTAATTTCGAGGTCGAGAACTACGAATTCGGGAACCTCCTGATGTACACGGGGAACGCGATCTCGCTCCGGACCGGTTTCGACGGCAACGTCCGGAACACGTATTCGCTGTCGCGAAACAACTACAACGGGACCTACGTCTTCGGCAGCCTGTTCGACTATTGCGGGGCGATCGGCTTCGCCGGTGTCCAGTGCCAGTTCGAACTGGCGGCCAACCCCGGCGAAACACCGGGTCCCGCACAGCGGTTTACCATCAGCCGCGGCGATCCCGAACTGGAGGTCAACCAGTATTCGGTGGCGGTGTTCGCGCAGAGTGACTGGCGGGCGCGTCCGGACCTGACGCTCAGTTTCGGGGCGCGGTACGAGTGGCAGGAACACCTCGACGACTACAACAACGTCGATCCGCGCTTCGGTTTCGCCTACCAGTTGGGATCGAACACGGTCTTGCGCGGGGGGAGCGGGATCTTCCATCAGGCGTTCGACTTCAACCTGCTGACCAACCTGTTCCGGTTGGACGGGACGCGGCAGGAATCGATCGTGATCAGCAGTCCGCCCTATCCCGATCCCTTCGCCGCGGGGGAACTCGATGACACACCTTCGGAGCTCCGGGTCCGGTCGGAGGACCTCGTCGCGCCGTACACGTGGCACTCGGAGGTCTCCCTCGAGACGTCGCTGGCCAACGGGTTCACACTGACGGGGGCCTACGGCTTCGTACGCAGCATTCATCTGTATCGGAGCCGCAACCTGAACGTGCCGCTACCGGAGTGCACGGCGTCGATCCCGGGGGGACTCCAGGCATCGGATCTCGCCGGGCTGATCGCCCAATGCCGTCCGGACCCGACACAGGGGAACGTCAACCAGCTGGAGTCCACCGGGGTCGGAAGCGATCATCGATTGCGGCTCGGGTTCCGTCACCGGATGAGGTTCCTCAACCTGAACGGGAGTTACACGTTCAGCTCGAACTACAACGACGTTCCCGGCGGTGAAGCTTTCGACCTGCCCGCAGACAACTTCGATCTCGACGCCGAGTGGGGGCGATCCGGAGCCCGGCACCGGTTCAACACGTCGGCGAACGTCCGGCTTCCGTGGAACATCAACGCTGACACGATCTTCAACCTCAACACAGGCGATCCCTACACGGTGACCACCGGCTCCGACGACAACCTCGACACCGAGGTCAACGACCGGGAACCGGGCGTCCCCCGGAACGCCTACACCGGCCCCGGTTTGTTCGAAGTCAACATGCGGCTTTCCAAGGCCATCCAGCTCCGGTCCGAAGAAGTCTTCATCGAGGGAGCCGGGACGGGTCCGGCGGCCTCGGGCGGATATTACGGCCAGCGGACCGGTTTGCGCATGACGATCCGCGCCGACATCAACAACGTGTTGAACAGGACCAACTTCCAGGACTTTGGGAGCGTGCTCTCCAACGACCGTACCTTCGGCGTGCCCATCCGGGCGCGAGATGGCCGGAGCGTTTCCCTTTCAGCCCGCTTCGATTTCTGACGATAACGACCACTTGGCGCTCGAGGCGGATTGTTGAGCCGTTCAATTCGCTTGCTCACGTTTTCGCTCGGAAGCGTCCAACACTATTTCGCCCCTTGGACAAACGGGGCAACGGAGAACTTCGGTCCCGTTTAAGTGCTTCGTAAAGCATTGATTTAAAATCTAATTTTATCCTTTCTGTGACTTGGTGTCCCATGCATTTGTGTTTTCCCCGCTCCACCGCTCTCTTTCCCGCTTTCATCTTTTACCTGATCCTGGCTGTCGGCCCCATGCTGCTGGCGCAGGAAACGGCCTTCGACCGTGCAGAAGCCGGCCGGAGACTTCTCGACGAGGGAGTCGCCGGGCTGCGGGGGATTCTGGCCCAAGCCGGCGCGCCGCCGCTGACGTTCGACCAGGAGACGCAGGTCCAGTCCGTTCACGCCGACCACGTTCGCGCGTACAACAACATGCTGGCGGCGAACGGGGGGCAAACCGAGTCGATCCAGCCCGGCATCCGGCAGCTCGAGGAGCAGCTGTTCCTGGCCGCCCTCAAGTTCCTGAACCCCGCGCAGAGAGGCGACCTCGTCGGGGAGCTTTCCGCGGCCGAGTTGGCGGCGTTGAACAGCGACCTTCCCGAGGATCCCGACGAGTTGCGGGAGTACCTGTCCGACCTGAGAAGTCCCGCGGGCGGCGGCAACAACAACCTGCAAGTCGACGGCTTTGGGGGCGGCCGGCTTCCGGACCGTGACGAGATTCAGGAGATCCGGATCAACGAGAATTCCTTTACGGCGGAACAGAGCAGCCACGGGCGGGGGCAGACTCAGATCCTCACCCGGGGGGGGACGGGCAGCTACAACGGGGATGCCAATTTCAATTTCCGGGACGAGTCGCTGGATGCGCGGAACGCGCTGGCCAATTCAAGGCCGCCCTACCAGCGCCGGAACTTCAATACGAACCTCAGCGGCCCCGTGATCCGCAACGTCCTGACGCTGACTCTCGGCCTGCAGCACAACACGTCCGAGAACGGCGATAGCTTGTTTGCGTTGACGCCGAACGGCTTCGTCGACGACGCGATCACGAGCGGCGGAACGAGCAAGGGTTACTCCACGCGGGGTACGGCCCAGCTCTCGTCGAACCACGTCCTGAATGCGAGCTACAACCACCAGAATCAGGAAGAGCAGAACCAGAACGTTTCCGGCATCCGGCTCCCGAGCCAGGGCAGCTTCAGCGAGGGAGGAAGCCGAAACGTCCAGATCAAGGAGACGGCGATCCTTTCCGGAAACTGGAACAACGAGGCCCAGTTCCAGTACCAGCGGTTCCGGCGGTCGCAGCTGCCGAACACGACCGGGTTGCACTTCGACGTTTCCGGGACCCTCCGGACCGGAGGGTCGCAGCAGGACTTCACGTTCCAGAACACGCAATACGAGTTCAGCGATCTTCTGATGTACACGGGAAGCCGCATGGCGATGCGGATCGGGTTCCAGGGGAACCAGGTCACGAACTGGTCCGACTCCAGGAACAACTACTTCGGGACGTATCGCTTTTCGACGCTCTACGACTATTGCGGCGTGGTTCTCGGTTTCGTGGGAAGCCAGTGTCAGATCGCACTCGCCGGGCGCGAGGCCGACAAGGCGCAGTTCGAGATGGACAATCCGAGCGAGGTGCTGGACATCACGCCGACGGCCGAGAGCTACAGCGTCAGCTTCGGGGAGTCGGTTTCCGAGGTCAGCAGTTTCTTCGGCGCAACCTTCGTCCAGACCGATTTCCGTGTGCGCAACGATCTCACGTTGAGCGTGGGCGCCCGGTACGAATGGCAGAGCCACCTCGACGACAACAACAACCTCGATCCCCGCTTCGGGTTTGCGTATCAGCTCGGATCCGATACCGTCCTGCGCGGCGGGACCGGCGTCTTCCATAGTCGGCTCGACGCGCAGGAGATCAATAACCTGGCGCGCAACGATGGGACCGGGCAACAGACGGTCCGGATCAACAACCCGTCCTATCCCAATCCTTTTTTGACGGGAGAGGTCCAGGAGTTCGACCCTCTGCTGGCCGAGGTCGTCGTTCGGGCGTCCGAGCTTGCGGCTCCCTACACCTGGCACTCGGAAGTTTCCATCGAGACGTCCTTCGACACGGGACTCGTGCTGACGGGATCGTATCGGTTCATCCGCGGCCTTCACCTGTTCCGGCAACGGAACCTGAATGCGCCGTTTCCCGAATGCACCGCCTTCCTGCCGTCCACGGCGTCCGACGAGCAGATTGCCTCGTGCCGGCCGGATCCCACGCGCGGCAACGTCATGCAGTTCGAGTCGACGGGAACGAGCAACGATCACCGGGTGAGGCTCGGTTTCCGGCAACGGCTGAGCTTCCTCAACATCAACGGGAGTTACGAGTTCGGCTCGCAATACGACGACGTCGCGACACCGGTGAACAGCTACGACCAGGACGCGGAATGGGCGCGCGACGGTCGCCGCCACCAGTTCAACACGTCCGTGAACTTCCGGCTGCCGTGGAACGTCAACATGGACACGCGGATGGACTGGCAGTCGGGCAATCCGTACACCCTGCGTACCGGGCGGGATGACAACCTGGACACGCAAAATAACGATCGGCCCGCCGGAGTGGGCCGGAACACGCTGACCGGGCCCGGCTTCTTCGAAATCGATATGCAGCTCTCGAAGTCCATCCAGTTGTTCGCAAGCGCGGTCGAAACCGAAGGCGGGACAACGGGGCCCATCGCCGGCGGCGGCTACTACGGCGGGCGAACGGGCGTCCGGATGACGCTATCGGCGACCGTGACCAATCTCCTGAATACGACCAACGTGTCCGGCATCGGCGGTGTGATCAGCAACGAAAGGTTCTTCGAGCAACCGACGAGCGTTCGCAACCCCCGTCAGATTCAGGCCCAGGTCCGGTTCAATTTCTAGACACCTCGCGATTCCAAAGTCGACGTAAGGTATTCTGGGTCGCGTTGGAATGAACGTCCGAGAATCCACGTCCCGGGTCACCGACCACGAGCTCCAGCCTCACTTCCGCGAGCTGGCCGCCTTCGAGAGCACGGCGGCGTGCGAAGAATCGGAGATCTACCAGCGGCTCAAGCCCGAAATCGATCGCGTCCTGAACGCGGTCGAGCAGGGAGCCGGCCCCCCGACTGAGGTCGAAGCTTCTTCCATCATCCGCGCCCTGGCCTGGAACATCGAACGGGGGATCGAGCTCGACCGCATCATTACCGAGCTCCGCGGGAATCGGGCGCTCGCCGCCGACCTGCTCTTCCTGACCGAGGTCGACTACGGCATGGCGCGGGCGGGAAACCGCCATGTGGCAAGGGAGATCGGCGAGGCCCTGGGATTCCACTACGCGTTCGTTCCGTGTTATCTCGCGCTCAACAAGGGCGCCGGCGTCGAGGCCGAAGCCGAAGGCGAGAACACGATGGCGCTGCACGGCAACGCACTGATGTCGCGTTATCCCCTGGCCAACGTCCACGCGCTCGCGCTCCCGAACGGCAAGGACAAGATGAAAGGCCGGGAGAAGCGGCTCGGTTCGCAGCGGGCCATCATCGCCGACGTCCAGCATCCCTCCGGGACGTTCCGTGCCGCGGTACTGCACATGGACGCGCACTCTTCACAAGCCTTCAGGCACCGCCAGATGACGCTCCTGCTCGATCATCTCGACGCGCTCGAACCCCGTCTTCCCGTTCTCATCGGCGGGGACTGGAACACAACCACCCACAACGCGAGCCGGGCGCTGTACTCCATTCTGGGATACGCGCTCCGCGTGTTGACCGGCGTCCGGCGCGCCTTGGTTCGGCATTATCCGTATCCCGAACGCTGGTACGAACGGCGGCTGTTCCGGGAACTCGAAGCCCGGGGTTACGACTACAAGTCGCTGAACATTCCCGGGGGATGCACTCTGCATTACTCGATCGAGGACCTGGCGGCGAACAGGAACATGGCCGAATGGATTCCGGGCTGGTGTTTCTGGTTCATCAACTGGGCGCTCGAGCCGCAGGGCGGCCGGTGCTCGTTGAAGCTCGACTGGTTTGCCGGAAGAGGAATAAGGGCCGACGCGGGGGATCCGGACCACGGGCCGGGAGTCCTTGGGGACATCGCTTCCAGGAACAAGCGCCTTTCCGACCACGACCCGATCGTTCTGGGGTTCTCGCTCGAGTAGGCCCGTCGCGTGCCGGTGTCGCTCAGCTCATGCTGACCAGGGGGAGCCGGGGCAGATCATCCGATTCCGACGCCCGCTTGAGGATCCTTTCCAGATTTCGCCGGACCAGGCGGGCGTGCTCGCGGGTTAAGCTTTCGGCACGCGCCCCTTCGTGGTCGCGGATAGACTCCAGAATGCAATTGTGATGGTCGATCGATAACATCACGATGTCCGGCGACGCCGGAGAAATGACACCCGCGCCGGGTCGGACGAAGGGGATCGTCTGGACGCGATCCAGAGACCAACGAAGCATCTTGCTTTTTGCCAGGTCCACCACGCCGGAATGAAAGGCTTCGTTAATCTCGGCGTAATGGGCGACGGCATCCCCGTGTCCGGGCAGTTCCGCGTTTGAGGCTAGTCCGGAGCTGGCCAGTACGTTCAACTGATCGTTCAGGCGCCAAAGCGGGTCCAGTGCTCCGGCATCGTCCAGGCGTTCGGCAGCGAGACGGGCAGCGGCGCCCTCGAGGGCTCCGCGCGCTTCCACTGCATCCCAAATGTCGCCCACCGTAAACTGGCAAACGGTGAAGCTGCTCCCCGATCGGGATTCGAGGATGCCTTCCTGAGCGAGCCGCTCCAGTGCCAACCGGATCGGAGTGCGTGAGACTCCGATCCGCTCTGAGAGCGGAACGGTCAGGAGTCGTTCTCCGGGATCGAATTCCCCCCGGAGCACCATTTCCCTCAGCGTGATCAGCGCGCGGCCGAACTGAGACGTCGCGCCATCGATCGACTGGGACCCACTCATCTAGTCCGCCACGATCTCCAGCGTAATGCCGTAGTTGTCTCGGAATTGCACACGGTTATTCGAGGCAAGCAGGACATCGGCCCCAATGGATTCCAGTTCCTCCGAGACGCGGCCCGAATCGAAGGTGCGCACCTTGATACCGAATCGTTCGAGGCGCGGAGCCTGGCCCGCGGGCGGCGGCACCAGGCCCACCCGGGTTTGGGCTCCGAGTTGGAACCAGATCCGCTCCGCGTTCTCCGTGTCGCGTGACTCGAGTCCCTCGCCGTACATCAGGCGGTAGTACGCCAAGGACCGGTCCATGTCGGAGACGCGCATCAGGACGTGATCCATTCCCACCGGTTCGACCAGCCCTCCCGGCTCGACCGGCAGATCGGATGGAACAGCCGCGGTAACCAGACCGGCAGGCAACGTGAACAGTTGGAGCTGAATTCCGTCGACATCGGGAAGCATGCCGAAACCGCCAGACGCCGTCGGATATCCGGCGGCCTCCAAAGCCGAGTTTACCGCTTCGCGATCGTAGGTTTCTGCAAGCGCGCAATAGTGGCCTATTCCGGGCGGTCGGTCGCCCGCGGCACCGATCGCGACGTAGCCTACCTGCCGGTCCGATGGCAAGTCCCCGAGCAGAATGAAGTAGCGAATCGCTCCCTGAAACGGTTGCTCGTGGAGGGCGGTGTCAAAGATGCGCCGGTAGAACCGCGCCGACTCGGCCGTGTCGGGGACGACGATATCCAGGTGCTCGAGCCCGAGGTTCTTGAGCGGCAGGGCCGCTTGTTGCGCCCATGCCGTCTGCCCGAGG
>CAZTTI010000312.1:0-7175 GCA_964615925.1 uncultured Solibacteraceae bacterium | reverse complement strand
CCGGGGGCGCGATGGCGCGGGCTTCTCCTGCGAGCCCACTGTTGCCTTCGACCGGGCGTTTCTGGGAAACCGCTCTCGAGGGCGGCCATTGGAGACGGCCCCGGGCTCCGAGCCACTGCGTTCGGAGGTGGATCCAGACTGCTTCTTCGGCTGAGGACGCGGCCGGTTGCGCCTTTCCGGGGCCGGCTTGGGAGTGGCTGCCTTGACCGAGAGACTGATTCTCTTCTGCGCTCTTTCGACGGCGATCACCTTGACCTTGACGACGTCGCCGATTTCGACGGCCCGCCGGGCATCTGAAACATACCGGTGGGATAGCTCGGAGATGTGAACGAGGCCGTCCTGGCCCACTCCGATGTCGACGAAAGCCCCGAAGTTCGTCACGTTGGTGACGGTGCCCTCCAGTTCCATCCCTTCTTCGAGATCCTCTATCTCGCGCACTCGTTCGTTCAGTCGCGGGACAACGAACGCCTTTCGAACATCGCGTCCCCGCTTGTACAGCTCGTTGCGGATGTCGTTCAGAAGGAACTTGCCCACTTCCCCCTCGAAATCGTCGAACCGAACCGATCGCAGTCGTGCGTGGTTTCCGAGCAGTTCGGGCGGGGACGTTCCGGCGGAATCGGCTATTCGGGCGACGATGCCATAGTGCTCGGGGTGTATCCCCGTGGCGTCGAGCGGTTCAGCGCCTCCGTGGATGCGGAGGAACCCCGCGGAATATGTGAAGACCTTCCCGTCGATTCCGGGAACCGACCGCAGTTGTTCCCTGGACGGAAACGGTCCATGCGTGACTCTGTACTCGACGATGGCCCTGGCCGTGTCCGAAGTGAGCCCGGAGATCCAACCGAGAAGGTCCTCCGAAGCGGAGTTGATGTCCGCACCGACACGGTTGACGGCCGTTTCGACCGCAGCTTCCACGCTCGCCTCGAGCTTCGGCGCGTCGACATCGTGCTGGTACTGACCGACCCCGATCGATTTCGGTTCCACCTTGACCATTTCGGCGAGCGGATCCTGCAACCGGCGAGCGATCGAGATGGCGCTTCGCGTCGGGATGTCCAGATCGGGAAACTCCGCCGCGGCGCGATCGGATGTCGCGTATGCGCCGGCCGGCACTTCATTGGCGACGAGGACGAAAATGTCCAATCCGCGGTCTCGAACCAGGTTTCGGACAAACTTTTCCACGAGTCGAGACCGCGCGCCGCTCCCAATCACGACTCCTCGGACTCCGGTTCGCCGGAGAATTTCCACCACGTCGGCGGCGCTTTGCGGGACGTTCCGTTCGCTGCCCTCCGCCGGGTTCTCGACCCGATCTTCGGCGCCTTCCGCGGACTCCGTTTCCAACGTGGCGTCTCGCGAGCCGTCCTCCGGGGGCATGGGGCTTTCCGGTTCGGGTTGCCGCTCCTCCTCCCGGGGGGCCAATCGAGGCGGATTGGAGGACCCTTCGGAGAGCCGCAAGGAGTGGTGTTCGATCAGACTCCCGTCCTCAGCCACGACCGCCAGCTTCGAGCGCCCCTTTCCGACGGGGTCGATCCCCATGATTCGGATTCGGCCTGCCGGAGGGGCGAGCAGGAGGGCGCTGAGGTTTTCCTCGAACACCATCACGGCTTCGTCTTCCGCGCGTTCCTTAAGGATGTTCCGTACTTCGCTTTCGATGACGGGCCGCAGCAGTCGCTCATAAGCGTCATCGATGGCGGCCTGGATGAGGTCGGTCGAGGGGCGCATGGCGTGAAATCCGACACGGGAACGGAGTTCGGAACGCGCCCGGAGATCGTCGATTTCGATGGAGTACGTGAGAAACTTCTCCCGCGTACCGCGACGGACGGCCAGCATTCTGTGCGACGGGATCTTGGAAACCTTCTCCGAAAAATCGTCGTAGGACGCGTACTTCCCAGGACGTCCCTTCCTGGATTTCACGGATTTGGCGCGGACCTCGCCTTCGGAAAGCATCAGAGTTCGCAGCCACTTCCGGTACTCCACATCCTGGGAGATCCGGTCGGCCACGATCAGCAGGGCGCCTTCGATCGCTTCCACCACCGAGAGGACCTTGCGTTCGTAGGACAGGAAGCCCATGGCGACGTCTGCTACGCGCGTCGGGCCCTGTTGTTCCTGGATGTAATCGGCAAGCGGCTCGAGGCCGCGACGGCGTGCCAGGTTTGCCTTGGATTGGCGTTTCGTGCGGAATGGCAGGAACAGGTCCTCCAATTCCTCCGCGACACTGCATTGGTCGAGCCGTTCGCGCAACTCGGGTGTCAATAGGCTGTGGAGGCTGTGGAGGCCGTGGGGGTCGTGCGCTTCGATGGCTTCGAGCATTTCGCGGCGGCGCTTCTCGAGGTTCCTCGACTCCCGGTAATACATGGCGACCTGGCGGAGCCGGCGCTCGTCCAGGTCTCCGGTCTCGTTCTTGCGGTAGCGTGCGATGAAGGGGATCGGCGCCCCGTCGTCGATCAGGCGGATGACGGCGTCGATGCGGTCCAGGGACACACCAGTGCGGTGGTTGATCCTGCGGGCGATGTAGGAAGCCATTTCAAACTACCGAGGAAGCGGGAAAGACAAGAGAAGTATGCAGCACGCGGTCACTCTGAAGCAACACTGCCGCGGCTTCGGCCACAGTGCCGCGATTTCGGGATCACCCGGCCAGGTTGGCGATGACCAGGAGAAACGAGGCCGCGATCAGCAGCAACGTGAGGAGTTGGGCGAATCGGAATGCGGAAGGTGTCCGTTCGCCGGGAGCCTGAAACCGGAACAACCCTCCCAGGATGATTCCGGAGATCAAACCTGCCACGTGCGCACCGTTGTCCACGACGGGAATCGCCAATCCAATCATCAGGTTCAGCACGATCACGGGAAGCACTCCGCGACCGATGGCGCGGGCCAGCCACCCGGGAACCCTTCGGCGATTCCGGACCCCAAACATCAACAGGACGCCGAAGAGACCGAAAATCGCGCCGGAGGCTCCGGCCGAAACGGCTCCGGGATTGTACAAGTAGCTTCCGAGAACGCCCGCGATTCCCATCGCGGCGTAAAACGTCACGAATCGGGCGGACCCATAGAGGCGTTCGACCTGCTGACCGACGATCCACAGCGCATAACAATTGAACGCGAGGTGAATGTAGCCGATGTGGATGAAGACGGGCGTGAGCAAGCGCCATACCTGTCCCTGGTTGATGGCCGCATTCGATTTCGCGCCAAACGCCACGATCGTATCCAGGTCGGACGTGGACCCCACGGCTTCCATGACGACGAAGATCGCGAGGTTTGCCGCGAGAAAGACACGGGTGAACCAGATCGGGCGATGACGGATTTCGTCGAGGAAGGTCAGGTCCGGATTCAGGGGGGCGACGTCCTCCTCGTTGGCATGCCCGGGGAGATCGCGGCGGGGATGGCTGTCGTCAGGGGTCACGACGCAGCGTCTCGCCGATTTCTTTCGCCACGCGCCGCGCTTCGTCGATTTCTTCCGGGCGGAAGGAAATCGCCGCGACGACGGCGTGCCCGCCACCTCCGTATTTTTCGCATATGCGGGCCAGATTGTGGCGCGGCTCCGCGCGCGTCCATGGGTTCGTCCCCACCGAGATCTTCGCGCGCGATGGTTCGAGGCTGACGCCGACCGTGTACACCGAATCGGGGAACACGTAATAGGGAATGAACTTGTTGTGGGCGTGAACCTCCGAGTTGCTGATGTCGAACTCGACCACCCTGCCTCTCTCGGTCATTGCCGCTGCCAGCACCTCGATGGCGCGCAGGTGCTTCTCGTGGAGCCTCGCGAAGTGGTCCTTCACCTCGGGCGCCTGGGCGATCTCGGGAAGCGGGCGGCGTTGCAGGTTCGTGATGATTCCCCGAAGGAGGTCCCTGTCGTGGACCGCCTCCACGACGGTCATGATCTGCAGGGCGGGTTCCTTCAGTTCGACCGCGGATTGGGCGCTCTCGAACTGGGCTCCGTCGATGATGTCCGCCCAATGGACCAAGTCGTCGAGATCGTCCAGGGAGCACTCGAACTCTCCGTCGGCGACGTGCCGAATGAACTTCGTGCAGGAGCGAAATCCGGGATCATGGAATTTCCGGCCGCTGCGGTCCCTTCGAAAGTGAGCTTCGTCATCGGGGGAGAGAAACGCGCTCTCGTGATGATCAAACCACCACGTCAATCGTTCCGAAGCGCTGTATTTGAAATCGAGAATGACGTTCGTGTCGCCGCTCAGCATGTCCTCGAGCTGATAGCCCCCGGCCCGATGAGCCAGTCCTTCGTACTCGAAGGTCGCGCGCGGGTCGACCACCCTCCGGTAGAAGACCGAGAAGACGGCGGCGGAGGCTATTCCATCGAAGCAATTGTCATGATGCAGAACGCGTACAAGCTCACTCATAGTCCGAAACCCGACCCATCATCCTAGCAGGGACCTGGCGATTGTCTCCAACTGCATGTTGGACGTCCCCTCGTAAATCTTGCCGATCTTGGCGTCGCGATAGTACTTCTCGACGGGGTATTCTTTCGTATATCCATATCCGCCGTAGATTTCGATCATCGTCGATGTGACACGCTCGGCAACATCGGCAGCCGCATACTTCGCGATCGCGGCTTCGGTCGTGAACGGCATACCGCTGTCTTTCAGCCGCGCCGCGTTGTAGACGAGGAGTTTCGCGCATTCCACGTCCGACGCCGCCTGGGCCAGCTGGAAGCGAACGGCCTGGAACTCCCCGATCTTCTTTCCGAAGGCCGATCGTTCGCGGGAGTACTGCACTCCGTGCTCGAGACTTCCCCGCGCAATCCCCAGCATCTGAGCACCGATCCCGATGCGTCCCTCGTTCAAGGTTTCGATGGCGATCTTGTATCCCTTGCCCACCTCGCCGAGGACGCGATCGGCCCCGACGCGGCATCCGTCGAGCAGGAGTTCACATGTGCTGGAGGCGCGGATGCCCAACTTGTCTTCTTTCTTCCCGACCGAGAACCCCTCCGAGTTGCGATCCACCAGGAACGCCGTGATGCCCTTGTGGCCGAGGTCGGGATTTGCGTTTGCGAACACGATGAAGAGGTCCGCCTCGCTCCCGTTCGTCGTCCACAGCTTCCGGCCCGTGATGGAAAAAGCCTCACCCTCCCGGCGAGCCCGGCATTTCAGGGCAAACGCGTCGCTTCCCGACTCGGCTTCGGAGAGCGCAAACGCTCCGACACGGTCGATGGCTAGTCGTGGCAGGAGGTCGCGTTTCTGATCTGCCGTACCCCATCGCATCACGGCGTTGTTGACGAGCGTGTTCTGGACGTCGACGAAAACTCCGACCGAGGCATCCACGCGAGAGAGCTCCTCGATCGCGAGGATCGACATCATGAACGTCCCGCCGCTACCGCCGTGCTCTTCGCCGATCTGGATCCCCATGAGGCCCAGATCGAAGATTTCCTTGACCAGACCGGTGTCGAGGCGCGCCGCGTCGTCCATCTCCCGGACCAGCGGAGCGATCCGCGCCTCGGCGAAGGATCGGCACGTGGAGCGAAACAGATTCTCCTCGTCGGTGCCGACGGTCAACGGTCCATTGAAAATTGTCCGGTCGCTCTCCACGTTTCCTCCCGCGGTGCCGTGGAAAAAACAATCAGTATAACAGGCGCCGTTCCCGCGAGCAGGCTGGTCTCCTATAATTCAAGGTGATGTCCGCCCACGCCAGCGTCGATGGCCACGGCCATGCCGGTTCGCACCGCTCCGGCGCCCGGGAGCGGCTCAAGCTGGCACTGGGGATTACGTCCGGGGTCATGGTGCTGGAGCTTGCTGGGGGGCTTTACAGCAACTCGCTGGCCCTCATTGCCGACGCCGGCCACATGGTGACCGATGTCGCCGCAATCAGTCTGAGCCTCTTCGCGTTTTGGTTCTCGGGCCGCCCGGCCACGCCGCGGAAGACCTTTGGGTTTTACCGTGTCGAGATTCTCGTGGCCCTGTTGAACGGCGTGTTACTCGTCGCGATGGCCATGTTCATTTTGTACCGGGCGTACGGCCGGCTGATTTCTCCGCCGGAGGTTCGGGCAGGGTGGATGCTCGCGGTTGCGTTGATCGGCCTTGCGGCCAACCTGTCCAGTGCCTGGCTGCTCTTCAGGAAACAGGCGGAGAGCCTCAACGTGAGGGGGGCCTTCTTCCACGTTCTCGGGGATGCGCTCGGATCGGTCGGCGCGGTGCTTGCCAGTCTCGCGATCATGTTCCTGGGGTGGTTCGCCGCCGACGCCGTTATAAGCGCCGTCGTCGCGCTGTTGATCCTGTGGAGTTCCTGGGTCCTGATTCGCGATGCCGTCGACATCCTCCTGGAAAGCACGCCGGCACACATCAATCTCGGTAAACTCAAGGATCAACTCGTCGGCGCCCGCGGAGTTCTTTCCGTGCACGACCTTCACGTGTGGACCTTGACTTCCGGGGTAGTGGCCATGAGTTGTCACGTGGTGGTGGGGCCCCATGGGCCCGTCGCCTCCGAGGTCCTCGGGGCGGTTCAGCGCATCGCTCACGAGGGATTTGATATCGATCACACGACGATCCAGATCGAGGGCGAGAGCATTAACGGCGAGCCTGTCGGGTGCGACTGCCACTTCGGCGCCGGTTGATCGATCATCGTTCGGATTGGACCCGACCCGGGCACGAGGACGGGTATGCTATTTATGCCCGTGATCCAAACCCGGGCATACAGGAGCGAGGTATTCGGATGACGTCACAGCTTTTTTTCGCCATGGCTCTGCTGATCCTACAGACCCCTGCGCTGACGAGTTCCAGCCCCAGGGAGCGGACCGAGGCGGTCCGTTCGATGTCGGTGCTCGGCAATCGCGATGCCGTCGCACCCCTGGTCGACGCCTATCGCAACGAACCACAACGGGACGTTCGTCTGGAGATCGTCAGCGGTTTGGGCCGGATCCGCGATCGTTCCGCGATCCCGGGTCTGACCGAGGCGCTGCTCAACGATTTCCAGCGGGACGTGAGGTTGCAGGCGATCGACTCCCTTCTCCGGTTGTACATTCCCATCTCCGACGACGAGGGGCTGTTCTCGTTCGTTTCCGGTATCCGGCGCGTCTTCCGTGAGGATGAGCGTCCCCGCGCGGGTTCGGGCGTCGCGGTGGATGCGTCCGTCATCGACACCCTGATCGAGGCCCTTCGCACCGATTTCGACCCGGGCGTGCGCCGGGAGGCCGTTCATGCGCTGAGTTCGCTCAACGCCGCGAGCGCCATCGG
>CAZTTI010000311.1:0-10559 GCA_964615925.1 uncultured Solibacteraceae bacterium | reverse complement strand
CCCCCGCCCCGGTCCAGGACGATTGTCCTCCGGCGCCCGCCAATACAGGTCCAAACGCGCCTTTCATACTCCGACAATGGATGCGCGCCGGACCAGCTCCAGGGCATTCACCGCCGTGATCCTCGAACCGTCGGCCGCAATCCACAGCCAGAAGGACCCCGGCTCCGCGCCGTCGGTCACGGCCGAGACCAGCGCACGGTCCGAGCCGAGCGCGTCGAGCGGCGTCGCACCCGGGGCGTTCCCGAAGACATCGGGCTCGGCGACGAGGCGTTCGAGTACTTCGCCCGGTGAAACCTCCCGGCCCAGGTGCACGTAGATCGAGAAGCTCGTTCCCTGGAACACCGGCGCCGTCGAGACCTGAACCGCGGGCGCCGGGCACGACGGAGGCGTCAGCCTCCCGACCTGCCGGGCGATGTGCTCCCCGCGGGCGGCGCCATCTGCGCCCGGTCCCCACACATTGAAGGCCAGGCGTTGGGATCGCTCGGCGGCCTGTTGGAAATTGAGGATCTCGATCGTCTCTTCCTGAAGTCGGTCCATGAAAGGGGCGCCCCGGTCGGCCGCCGACCCGACCACGGTCGCATGACAGCGCTCGACGCCGGCCCAGTCAGCCAGCGGCGCCAGGAGCCGGGCCAGAACCGTGGTTTCCGCTCCGGCGGCAATCAGGATGCGGCCGGGCGCCGCACGGATCTCCTCGCCGGCCGGATGCCGGGCGATGAAGACCGGACCGCTGCGGCCGCCGCCGGTCGCGTCGACCGTCACCGGCGGAAGGTAGGCGCCGCTCGAGACGTAGTCGTCGAGAAACGATGGAGCGCACGTGAACACCGCGGCATCGACGTCGGAGAGACGATCGGGGGAGATCACCTGCACGATTTCGATCTCGCCGCCGAACTCCTGGAGGAGGCCCGCGTACTCGTCGGTGTCGAGCAGTTCGAGCTTCCAACTCCCGGGATCGCCATCGGCCAGCTCCCGCAATTGTTTTCCGGCCGGGGACGTCGACCCCACGATGGCCAATCTGGCCGGTCGGCCGGAAAGGTCCGAGCTCACCGCGCGCCCCCTTCGGTGGGGGTCCCGCTGGTGCGATCGCGGTTTGCCGCAGTGCGGGATCGCACGGCGGCAGAAAGCCGCGAAACCGGTCCGGAGCTCGCATACACGAGCGCGATGACGAGCAGCGTGACCTCCGAGAAGAACGCGATGAGGCCGATGAGCATCGCGCCGCCGAGCAGGGCGAATCGGTTGAGGGGCTTCCTCAGATCCACGTTTTTGAAGCTCGGGTATCGCAGCGTGCTGACCATCAGGAACGAAAGGATCATGACCAGTGCCGACCAGACGAGCGACGAACCGACCTGGGAGAGAGGGATCTTCTGAAAGTGCACGATCGCGGCGACGACGCCGGCTCCGGCCGGTATCGGAAGGCCCACGAAGTGCCGCTTCGACGCCACGGGGTCTTTCGGTTTGAGCGACTGCACGTTGAAGCGGGCCAGCCGCAGCGCGCCGGCGATCAGGAACGCAAACGACGCGAGCCATCCGAACTTGTACACGTCGTCGAAGATCTCCGTCAGGCCCGCCAGGCCGCTGACGCCCCAGTGGAACGCCAGGATCGCGGGCGCGATGCCGACCGTCGACACGTCGGCGAGCGAGTCCAGTTGCATCCCGAAGTCGCTGGAAGTTCCCGTCAGGCGTGCAATGCGTCCGTCGAGCGAATCCAGCACGGCTCCGATGCCGATCGCGATGGCGGCATGGTCGTAGCGGCCGTCCAGCGTCGACACGATCGAGAAGTAACCGGCGAACATGTTGCCGATCGTGAACAGGCTCGGCACGACGGACAGGCCCGTCCGCACGCGCGGGCGATCCCGAAACCACCTCTGCGACGTATTCGGCGATGTCCTGGCCTTCTTCATGAGCAGTTTTCGTTCATCGCGGATCCCGACGGCGCGCGATCACCGTGCTGCCGCCCCGGACGCGTTCACCGACGGCGACGGCAACGTCCATCCGGCCGGGGATGACGATGTCGGCGCGGGACCCGAACCGGATCAGGCCGTAACGTTCCCCACGATCGACATAGTCTCCTTCCCGCCTCCAGCAGACGATGCGCCGTGCGACGACGCCGGCGATCTGCGCACACTCGATCGTGATTCCGTCTCCTTCGATCGTCAGCGTGTTCTGTTCGTTCTCGACGCTGGCACGATCGGTGAACGCCGCATGGAAGCGTCCCTCCCGATACCGGACTTCGGTAATCCGCCCGCTGATCGGCGACCGGTTGACGTGGACGTTGAACAGGGACAGGAACACGCTGATACGCGTCCGGTCCCCCTCCCGCTGTATTCTAACGATCTTCCCGTCTGCAGGGGAAACGGCAACCCCCGGCTCGGAGGGGATCGCGCGCCGCGGATCCCGGAAGAAAAAGGCGACGAACAGGGCCAGGGCGCCGACAGCGGCCGCCGCCAGGAGCCAGCCGAAAACGAGGGCCGTCACGACTCCCGTGGCGAGCGGAATCAGGAAATAGAAGGCGTCTCTCGCCATCGTCGTGAAGGTGGCCGGAAGGAGCCGGCGGGAGAGATCGTCCCCTCTCCCGGCCGGTGAACGGTCAGGATTGCTGCGCCCCGGTGGTTTGATGCCGGTACTCGCGGATCAACTCGTTCATCTGATCCTTGAGGTTGAGCTTCAGCTTTTTGAGCCGCGTTTCTTCGATCAGTTGTTCGTCGGTAATATGGGATTTGGTCGAGAGCAACTGCAGTTTGGCTTCGTGGGAGTGATGTTCGTGCACGAGACGGCGGAAGTCCGGGTTGGTGGAGATGAGATGCTGCTTGATTTCCTCATCTTGCGTCATTGGCGCTCCTCCTTCCTGATTCGGGTCGAGCCTTATTCGGATCGAGGTTGTCGGAATCAAAACGGGCCGGCATCGAGTGGATGGCCCTGCCGGCCACGAGGCCATGCTATCAGCTTTGGGCTGCCGAAGATGCATCAAATCCTCAAATCCCTTTCCATCACGTAGGCGTCCTCGACCGGGTTCGAATAATAGTTGAAACGCTCCCCCGTGATGCGGAACCGGAACCGCTTGTAGAATCGAATCGCCCCGGCATTGGACTTGCGCACCTCCAGTGCGAGCTTCCGGGCGCCGTCCCCTCGGGAGAGTTCGATCGTCCCGTCCATCAGGGAACTCCCGACGCCGAGGCGGGCATGGCTCTGCTCGACGGCGATGTTGTAGATTTCCGACCGGTGGTCGACGACGTGAAAGATCACGAATCCCACAATCATCCCGTTGCCCGGCTTCGTCTTGTCGGCCCATTCGGTCTCCGCAACCAGCGTGGTCGTGAAACTCTGGTCGCGCAACAGCCGGCGATAGGCGTCGACCGACCAATGGGAGAGATGGACCCACGAGCGCTCGATCGCGATGATGCGGTCGACGTCGTGCGTGTCCGCGAACCGGACGGAAACCGGAGCGGCCTTCATCTCCCCGCCTCCTGGACTGCCCCCAACTTTTCCTCGGCGCTGGTCCGTTCGAGATAGAGAGGCGTCATCGATTCCCCGTGACCTGCGGCGATGATACCCGCGGCCGAACGCGCCAGGTCGGGAGAGACGGGATGGATCGAAGCTCCGCGTATCCGCGAGATCTCCCCGGCCAGCATGCCGGCTCCCGCTCCCGAATAAACCGTGACCTCTTCGGAATCCACCAGCCAATCGGCCGCCTCGGCGAGCCGGGGCCCGACCAGGACCCGAACGCTGTCCGGTTCACGCCGGTACACGGCCCCGAAGAAGCGGCCACGGCGCGCCGGCAGGAGCGGAACGATTCGGTGGGGTCCGGGAGCGTGTTGCCAGACGATGGCATGGAGCGCGGAAACACCGAAGGCCGGTTTGCCGAAAGCAAACGCCAGACCCTCCATCGCGGCCATTCCGACACGGATGCCGGTGAACGAACCGGGACCGCGGACCACGCCGAAAGCGTCGATTTCCTCCAGCCGGATCCCGCTCTGCTCGACGAGGTGTTCGATCGCGGGAAACAGCGATTCGGAGTAGCGGAGATCCGGCCCGCCGGCCACTTCCGCGATCACTTCGTTTTCACCGGTGATGACGGCGCTCGGCCGGTCGGAACTGGTGTCGACGGCAAGGACGTTCATGATCCACCGCTGCTATTATAGGATCCTTCGACCTGAACACCATGCCCGAGAAGCCCTCCACACGCACGGAATCCACGCCGATGATGCGGCAGTACCACGCGATCAAGGCGGAGGTTCCCGGGGCCCTTCTCCTCTTCCGCCTCGGAGACTTCTACGAGCTTTTCTACGACGATGCCGTCACCGCCGCGAGGGAACTGGAGATCACGCTGACGTCGCGCCAGAACGCGGTGCCGATGTGCGGCGTTCCATACCACGCGGCCGAAACCTACATCGCGAAGCTGCTTCGCAAGGGATACCGGGTCGCCGTCTGCGACCAGACCGAGTCCCCGAAAAAAGGCGTGAAGCTGGTCGAGCGCAAGATCTCGCGCGTGATTACGCCCGGGACCGTGACCGACACGACGCTCCTGCGGGCCGATGAGAACAACTACCTTCTGGGCATCGTCGAAGAGAGCGGAACACTCGGAGCCGCGTTCCTCGATCTCTCGACCGGCGAGTTTCGCGCGTTCGAGTCCTCCGAAGCCGGCCGGTGGGACCGGCTCGCGCTCGACATCGACCACCTGCGGCCCCGCGAAGTGGTCTTTCCCGAAGGCAGCCGCTTTCCGACGCCCCCGGACCGGATCGAGGGCGCCGTGGCGTCGCCCCTCGAGGGGTGGATCTTCGACCCCGAGACGGCCGGACGCCTCCTGAGCGCGCAGTTCCGGACGGCCGGTCTCGACGGGTTCGGCGCCAACGGCCTCGGCCCGGCGATCTCCGCCGCCGGGGCCGTCCTCCATTACGCGCGCGAGACCCAGCGTTCCGCGCTCGAACACGTGACCGGGATCCGCTTCGGGACCCACCAGCCCTACATGGTCCTCGACTCGACATCGATCCGGAACCTCGAGCTCATCGAGTCGGCCGACGGCGAGCGAAAGGACTCGCTCCTCGGGGTGGTGGACCGGACTCGAACGGGCATGGGAGCCCGGATGTTGCGCCGCTGGCTTCTCCGACCGTCGCTCGCGGAAGCCGAGATTCTGGCGCGGCAGGGAGCCGTGGCTGAGCTTGTGGCGTCGGCGCGGACGCTCGAGGAAATCGAGAAACCGCTCGACGGGATGGGGGACATCGAGCGCTTGCTCGGTCGGATCACGGTCGGGACGGCCAATCCACGGGACGTTGTGGCGCTGGGAGCGGCTCTCGGCCGATTGCCGGACCTCATCGCCGCCGGGAAACGTCTCGAGGCCGAACGCTTCGTGGAACTCGCCGGCCGGCTCGACCCGATCGACGACATCCGCGATCTCGTCGGCCGCGCGATCCGCGAGAATCCTCCGCCCAACCTCAACGACGGCGGCGTGATCCGTGACGGTTTCGATCCGGATCTCGACCAGCTTCGCAGCCTTTCGGGAAACGGGAAAGCCTTCCTGATGGACATCGAGAAGCGCGAACGCGCACGCACCGGCATCGGGTCGATGAAGGTGCGTTTCAACCGCGTGTTCGGCTACTACATCGAGGTCTCGAAGGCCAACCTGCACCTGGTTCCGGCCGATTACATCCGGCGGCAGACCCTGGCCAACGCCGAGCGATACATCACCGGAGAATTGAAAGAATACGAAGAGAAGATCCTCACCGCCGAGGAACGCATCGTCGAAATCGAACGCCGCCTGTTCGCCGAGGTCGAAGAGCGGATCCGCCAGGCCGCGGCGCGGATTCGGGCAACCGCCGGGGCCGTGGCCGAAGTCGATACGATCGCCGCGCTCGGCTCCGCCGCCCGGCATGCGGGATGGACGCGGCCCGAACTTTCCGCCGACGGATCGTTCGTGATCCGTAAGGGACGCCATCCGGTGATCGAGGCGCTGGCCGAAGACCACCGTGCGGAACGATTCATCCCGAACGACCTCTACATGAACGACGACTCGAGCCGCATCCACATCATCACGGGGCCCAACATGGGGGGGAAGTCGACCTATCTCCGGCAGACGGCCCTGATCGCCATCCTTGCGCAGATGGGGTCGTTCGTCCCGGCCGATCTCGTGCGGTTCCCCCTCGTCGACCGGATCTTCACCCGCATCGGCGCGTCGGACAACATCGCCAGGGGGAGATCGACCTTCATGGTCGAGATGACCGAAGCGGCGATGATCCTGAACAGCGCGACGCCCCACAGCCTGATCGTCCTCGACGAGATCGGCCGCGGAACGGCCACGTTCGACGGGCTCTCGATCGCCTGGGCCATGGTGGAGCACATCCAGGCCACGATTGGCGCAAAGACGCTGTTCGCCACTCACTACCACGAGCTGACCGAGCTGGCGGAGCTGCTGGCTGGCGTCAAGAACTTCAACGTCCGGGTCCGGGAGAGCGACGACCGGATCATCTTCCTGCGCCGCGTCGAGGAGGGCGCCGCCGACCGCAGTTACGGGATCGAGGTGGCCCGGCTTGCGGGCGTCCCCCACGATGTGGTGGCGCGGGCCCGCGAGATTCTCAAGAAACATGAAGAATCCGGGCAGGAGTTGTCGGATAATCTAACCCTCCGTGCCAGACGGAAAACACACATTACGGTTCAACAACTAGGGCTGTTCTCCCCGGAAGAGGAGAAGGTGCGCGCGAGGCTCGCGACGGTCGACGTCGACCGGACGTCGCCGCTCGAAGCGCTGGCGCTCGTGGCCGAGCTCAAGGAACTGCTCCGGGACAAGTAGAGCGCGCCGCTCGACTTCCCCGGGGAGGCCGCCAGAGAAGTCGATGGCTCGCGTATGAAGGATCTCGGACGCCTCACGCTCGAGGAACGTGTCGGACAGATGTTCGTCCTGGGGTTTTCGGGGACGACGCCCGAGGGCGACGTCTGGGACCGCATCCAGCGGATCCGGCCCGGCGGGATCGTCTTCCAGCAGCGCAATATCGAGTCGCTCGATCAGATCGCAAGCCTGACGCTCGGGATGCGGTCCTCCCACGAACTTCCCCTCGTCCTCGCCGTCAACCAGGAAGGCGGCGCCATCGACCGGTTCAAACACGTGCTGGCGCCGGTTCCCTCACCGGGAGAAGTCGCCACTGCCGGCGTGGGGATGGTTCGCGCCACCGCGCGTCTCATCGTCGCCGAGCTGGCGGCCGCCGGCTTCAACGTCAACCTGGCCCCGGTCCTGGATCTGGGAATTGCCGGGTCCGTTCACCCGGAACGCGCCCTGGCGGACTCGGCCGCCGCGGTGGGGCGCATCGCGCGCCCGGCGATCGACGAGGCCCGGAAAAAAGGCATCCTCTCCTGCGCGCGCCATTTCCCCGGTCTCGGCAGCGCGCCCCGGGATCCCCATTTCGGCCTCCCCCGGATCGACCGCCCCCGGCGGCGGCTCTTTTCCGAGGACATCGTCCCGTTCAACGAGTTGAAGAACGACGTGGACATGATCCTCGTCGGCCACGGCCACTACCCGACACTCGGAGATCTCCGGCCTGTCCCCGCGTCGCTTTCGCCCCGCGTCGTGGCCATCCTCCGCGACACCGTGCGCTTCGAGGGCGTTGCGATCACCGACGACCTGACGATGGGGGCGGTCACCACATTCGGCCTGAAGCCGGAGACGTTCGTCCGGGCCGTCGAGGCCGGCAACGACATGATCCAGTTCTCACAGGCCACTCCATTGGCGGAGTCCGGGTTCCAGGCCGTTCTGGCCCGCGCCCGGACCGATCGGAATTTCCGGCGCCGGGTGGACGAGTCGGTCGACCGCATCCTCGACCTCAAGCGCCGCCTGCCTCCCGCACCGGCGAAACCCCGCCCCGCGACCCGGAACCGCCTCGTCCGGCAGATCGAAAAGCTCCGCGAGTTCGTGCTCGAACCGGCCGAAATCGCCGTCCGATAAACCACTCGCGACGCATGCGCGATACCATGGGGTATGTCTCGCGCGTTCGGACTGTTCCTGGCCGTGTGGATCGCCGCCGGCTGCACTCCACCGCCGCCCCCGGACACGGTGACGATCGCGGTCGCGTCCCCGCCGACCAACCTCGACCCCCGCATCGGGACCGACGCGGTGTCGGAACGGTTGTTCGAACTCGTCTACAACTTCCTCGTCCGGCGCACCGCCGCGATGGATCTGGAACCCTCGCTCGCCGAGTCCTGGGAACAGCCCGACGCGCGCACGTACGTGTTCCACCTGCGCGACGACGTCCGGTTCCACGATGGCTCCACGCTCGACTCCGCCGATGTCCTCTATTCATTCCGCACGATGACGGACGGCACCGTCCAGACCGCAAAAGGGGCCACGGCCCTCGCGCTCGTCGCCTCGATGGAAGCGGTGGACCCGCTCACCGTGCGTTTCGAGCTGTCCGAACCGTTCGCGCCGTTTCTGTGGAACCTGTCGAACATCGCCATCATTCCCGAAGGCTCCGGTGATGCGAACCTGTCCCGGCCTCCAGGATCGGGGCCCTTCATCCTGGAACGGTACGACGTGAACAGCGCGGTCGTGTTGCGAAGGAATCCGGATTATTTCGGCGACGCACCGTTGATCGAGACCGCGGTGTTCAAAGTCGTTCCGGAGGCCGTGGTTCGCGGCCTCGAGCTGCGCAAGGGAACCGTCGACCTCGTCCTCAACGAGTTGCCACCCGACATGATCGAGGTTCTCCGTGACGAACCCGGCCTCGAGGTCCTCGAGGCGCCGGGAAACAATTACCAGTACCTCGCGTTCAACCTGGAAGACCCCGTCTTCTCCGACGTCCGCATCCGCCAAGCCATTGCGTATGCGGTCGACCGCGACGCCATCATCGAATATCTCTGGCGCGGCCAGGCGCGGCCGGCCGACTCGGTGCTGCCGCCGGAGAACTGGGCCTATTTCGACGGCGTCCAGCGCTACCCCTACAACCCGGAACGCGCGCGGCAACTCCTCGCCGAAGCCGGTTACGAGGGCCTCGAGTTCACCTACAAGACGTCACAGGATGAGACCGGGCGCCTCGTCGCCGCCGTCCTCCAGGAGCAGTTCGCCGACCTCGGTATCACGATGTCGATCCGGTCCAACGAGTTTGCAACGTTTTTCGCCGACGTCCTGGCCGGCAACTTCCAGATGTATTCGCTCCGGTGGATCGGCGGGAACAACGACCCGGACCATTTCAACCTGGTCTTTCACTCGGCCCTGATTCCCCCGAACGGCGCGAACCGTGGCCGCTACAGAAACGCTCAGGTGGATGCGTGGATCGAGCGCGCGCGGAGGGAAACCGATATCGAGACGCGGCGGGCGTATTACGCCGACATCCAGCGCGTCGTCTCCGAGGATGTGCCCTACGTCAGCTTGTGGTACCCCGACAACGTGGCGGTCTACAACGAACGCATCGAAGGGCTGTGGCTGTTTCCCACCGGAAACTTCGAGTTCCTTTCCGACATCCGAATTCGGGGACAGTGAGCAATTTCCCTTCGGAAATTGCTCACTGTCCCCGAAAAAGCCGCGCGATGCGAAACGCGGAGATTCCGCCGACTTCGCGCAGGCTGAACCAGAACCGTTGCGCGGGGGACGCTTCGATCCGACTCGAGGGCGCCGGCGAGAGGAACACCTCGATGCCCTCGTGGGCGAACAGGAGATCGAGGCGGTAGAGGTGGAAGCCGTCGCTGACGACAATCACGCGGTCCCAGTCGTGGGCGCGGACGTGGCGGGTGACGGCTCGGACCGTGTCGGCCGTCGTCCCGCTTCCCTGCTCGATCACGATCTGCGAGGGATCGACCCCCTTCGACGCGAGGTACGTCGCCCCGACGTGGGCTTCCGAGTAGTTCGGGTCGGGACCGTATCCGCCCGTGGTGATAATGACGTTGGCGTAGCCGGATTCGAACAGGTCGAACGCATGGTCGAGGCGCGCGGCAAAGACCGGTGATGGACGCCCGTTGTATTGCGCCGCCCCGAGCACGACGATGACGTCGGCCGGCCGGGCTTCGTCCCGGGAGGCCGCCTCGCGAACGTTCCAGAGCATGACGGCCGTGTACGCCCCAAGGCCGGAGCCCACACAAACCGCGACCGCAATGACCCATCGGAGGCGGCGCCGTTTCATGTTCCCCCCACGCGGACTGGTCCACCCAGGAACTCTTCGATATCCGCCACGGCCACGGGGCCTTCGCGCAGGACCGCGGGGGGATCCACCGTCATGTCGATCAACGTCGAGACACCCGTCCGGGGACGCGGCCCGCCGTCGATCACCGCGCCGAGTCCATCGCGAAACGCCGCGACGGCTTCGTCGATGGTGGCAACGACCGGCATCCCGCTCCGGTTGGCGCTGGTCGCCGTCACCGGCCGCCCGAACGCGGCCAGGAGCCCGAGGGGGATCACGGCCGCCGGCCACCGCACGCCGATCGTGTCCGTTCCCGCGGTCAAACGAGGCGACAGATCATCGCACGCGGGAAGAATCGCGGTGATGGGGCCGGGCCAGAAGCGCCTCGCGAACGCGCTGAAGCCAACCGGAGGAACGGCCACGGTTTCGATCATGGCCAGGGAATCCACGAGCAACAGGATCGGTTTGTCC
>CAZTTI010000310.1:0-4804 GCA_964615925.1 uncultured Solibacteraceae bacterium | reverse complement strand
CCGGTCCCGCGGTCCGGAACGCCCTCTTCCAGGTGACGTCGATCCTGACGACGACGGGGTTCGGGACCGACGACTTCGAGGCCTGGCATCCGCTTCCGCAGCTCATTCTCCTCGCCCTGATGTTCGTCGGCGGGTGCACCGGGTCGACGGCCGGCGGGATGAAGGTTTCCCGGATCGTGCTGCTCGCGCGGGTGGTCGACCGCGAGTTCAAACGAATGGTCGAGCGGCGGGGGATCTTTGCCGTCCGGCTCGGGGGCCGCGTCGTCGACGAAAAGACGGTCCAAAGTTTGTTGAACCTGGTCTATCTTGCGTTCGTTGTCAACTTCGCGGCCTGTTTGATACTCGCGGCCATGGGAATCGACGTTCTGACCGCTATTTCGGCTGTCGCCGCGTCGATGTTCAACATCGGGCCGGGACTGGGAGCCGTAGGGCCCACCGACAACTACGGGGGGCTTCCGGATCTGGCCAAGTGGGTGCTTGCCGTGTGCATGGTGGCGGGGCGTCTCGAGTTCTACACCGTAATCGTCATATTGACGCCGGCGTTCTGGCGCAAGTAGGGTACCTGAGCGGATGAACGAACGTCAGAGTACTGCGGTCGGACCCCGGGTTCTGATCAGCCTCGCCAGCCTGATCATCGTCGTGGCGGGGCTGCGCGAAGCGGCGGACCCGGTCGTCGTGCCTTTTCTCCTGTCATTGTTCCTCGCGATGCTGGGGATCCCGCCGATGACGTGGCTTCGGCGGCGGGGGTTGCCGACGGGCCTGGCCATACTCACCGTCGTCCTCGGCCTCGTCGTCATTCTTATCGGCCTCGGCGCCCTGATCGGGAGCTCGTACAGCGCGTTCAGCGAGGCGCTGCCCCGTTACCAGTTGCGAATGAACACGCTCTTGGATTCGCTCGACAGGGAGATCGCGGATCGCAATCTCGACCTTTCGCTCACCTCGATATTCGACGACGTCGCCGATCCGTCCCAGGCGTTTCAGCTCGCCGGACGGCTCCTCTCCGGCCTCGCCGGTTTCCTTTCCGATTTTGCCCTGGTGTTTCTGACCATGATCTTCATCATGATGGAAGCCGCGGGGTTCCCGGCGAAGGTGCGCGCCGCATTTGGCGGCGACTCGGGTCGCATGGAGGAGTTCAGCCATGTGCTCACGCAGATTCACCACTACCTGGTGATCAAGAGCGGCATCAGCCTGGCGACGGGACTGATCCTCGGTCTCTGGGTCGGCATCCTCGGGGTCGACTTCCCGGTCCTGTGGGGTTTGCTGGCGTTCCTCCTCAACTACATTCCGAACATCGGTTCGATCATGGCTGCGGTCCCGCCGTCGCTGGTCGCCCTGATCCAGCCCGACGGAGGCGTCACGCTGGCCCTGCTGGTGATCGGCGGCTATATGACGGTCAACATCGCGCTGGGCAACTTCATCGAACCGTCATTGATGGGACAACGGCTGGGGTTGTCCACGCTCGTGGTTTTCGTGTCGTTGGTATTCTGGGGTTGGGTGCTCGGGCCCGTCGGAATGCTTCTTTCCGTTCCGCTCACGATGGTCGTGAAAATTTTCCTTCAGAACAACGACGACCTGCGGTGGTTGGCCGTGTTGCTCGACAAGTCGCCAGCCGTCTCCGATTCGGGCGCGTCGTCCTGACCGGTGTCGACCGTGCCACGTCCGCGTCGGCCGAGCGCTTCCCTCAGCACCAGAATCGTGCCGGTGAATCCCAGGCCCAGCAGCGCGGAGATCGAGTGAACCAACGTCGTCTCGTGATGGAGCATACCGGCTAAGGGACGACGGGGAAATCCACCCAGTGGCCGTTGTCCACGTAAGGGTTGAAAGGATCGGGTTCGGCTATCGCCGTCCCTCCCGGGGAATTGCGGCCCGTGTCGATCCCCGGATCGAGGATCGCCGTGATCTGGATTCTCACGTCGTCGAGATGCGCGCGGGTCGCCTGATCGCCCACGTTGCGCATCGCGCTGAGGATGTCGCCCGAAATCGTGCGCAACTCGCCGGCCAGCATGGCGCGCAAGTCGTCGAGCTCCGCGTTGTTGCCGTTGATGCGCGAGTTGACGACGTCGAGGTAGATCCGCTGGATGTTCCGCCGGAACGCGTCGATCGTGAAGTTCCTCTCGGACAGTTCGCTCCAGATCCCCCTGCGAAGATCCGTGAGGAACTGCTCGGGGCCGTACGCCACCGGGTCGATCGCGGCCTGCTCGACGAGGCGCCGGAACCGGTCCGAATCCACGAGGAAGTTGAGGACCGATTGCTGGCTCGCCCGGACACGTCCAAGCGCGCCGGACGGTTCGATCCGCCGCAGGATCTCGGGTCGAACCATGAACCGGGGCGTGGCGAACGCATGGTCGTTGAGGAACCGGACCGCGGCGGCCTGTTTCCCGGCGTCGACCGGGCTGAACCGCACGCCATCCTGCCCGCCGTGGACCTGCCGGGATTCGTATCCTCCCACGATCGCGGCGACATGGTTCATTTCGCGAACCCATTGGGAAAGAACCTGTCCATAGATCTCTTCGAGCTCGTCCCAGTTCTGGCCGGGCTTTTGCGCCACATCGAGCAGCGTATCCATGACGCGTTCGAGGTTCTTGACTCCGAGACCTGTCGCGACGATCGCGTCGCTGTCGCCGACGGCTTCGGTCAGGTTGCCAGGATCGGTGGACCCGGAACCCGGAGTCGAGAACCGGTACCACGGCGTGTCGTCCTGTTCCCGAGCCCAGCGGTCGAGCGTCGGCCGTTCTTCATCGGGGGTGGTCGCGCCTTCGATCGGACGGTAGCCCCATCGGATCACCCACTCATCGTAGGGGCCGATCCCGGGGATCAGATCCTCGGGCGGGATCCCGTCCTCGGGCTGTGCGATGTAGTTGAAGCGCGAGTAGTCCATCAGCGTCGGTGTGTGCCCCATCGTGGCGAGCCATTCCGGATCCCGGAGCTTTTCGACCGGGTAGGTGGAACTCGCCTTCATGTTGTGTTGGAGGCCCAACGTGTGTCCCACCTCGTGCGCCACCACGAACCGCAACAGCTCGCCCATCAGTTCGTCGGGAAGGGGCAGCGTCTGCGCGCGCGGATCGAGCGGCGAGGCCTGGACGAAATACCAGTTCCGGACCAGGTTCTGGACGTTGTGGTAGAACTGGATGTCGGATTCCAGGATCTCTCCCGACCGCGGGTCGTGGACGTGTGGGCCGCTGGCGTTCTCCACGTCGGAGGCCAGCCACCGGATGACCGAATACCGCGCGTCCTCCGGACTCCAGTCCGGGTCTTCTTCCTTCGTCGGCGCTGGACGGCCGAGGATCGCGTTGCTGAACCCGGCGGATTCGAACGCGGGCTGCCAATCCTCGATCCCCTGGATCATGTACGGAATCCATTGTTCCGGCGTGGCCGGATCGATGTAATAGACGATGGGGCGAACCGGGTCGGAGACTTCCGCATCCGGGTCCTGCTTCTCCAGCCGCCACCGCGTGATGTAGGTTCGTTCCGCGGTTCGGTGTTCGGACGTTCCGTAGTCGTCCTGCGTTACGGAGAAATACCCGACGCGATCGTCGTGGAGCCGGGGCATCATCGGTTCCTCCGGCAGCTTCACCATGCTGAACGCCATCTCGACGGTGGCGCTGCCCGGCCGCATTCCGCCGCCCCCGCGGCCCCCACCCCCATTGGCTTCGATGGGACGCGTGTAGGTCTGGATCGACCGCACCTCGACGTTCTCAGGAAACGCCGCCATGCGGTCCACGTAGGAACGCTGGCGGTCGAAGCCCCGGGCGCCGAGGGCGTTGCGGGCGCTGAACTCCGGGACTTCCGACGCGAACAGGCCCGTCACCTCGATCACGACCGATTCTTCGTCCTCGCCGAGAGCCGCGATGTCGAAGGCCTCGAGAATGGCTTCGGTGTTGGACGAACGCACGGCTTCGGCAATCGGGAGGTGCTCGTCGGCCACCATGTCGTAGTTCACGGACTTCAGAAAGATCCGGTCGCCGTTCCGTTCCCACCGGACGACGCGCTCGTCGAGCTTTGCTCCGCCGCTGCCCGCGCCGATGGCCGTTCGCGCGAGCCGGCCGACCCAAAGGAACTCCTTTCCGAGCTCTTCGTTGGGGATCTCGAAGTAGTAGCTGTCGTCGACCTTGTGGACGGTGAAGACGCCCTCGTCGGTTTCGGCCTCGTCGGTGATCACGCGGCCGAAGGGCTGGATGCCGCCGCGCCCGCCCCGGCCCCCGCGCCCGCCGTTGCCTTCGTTATCGGCGTCCGCATCGTCTTCCGCGTCGGCGGATTCTTCCTGCTCCTCTTCTTCCTCAGGATCCTGTTCTGGCTCGTCGTCCGGTTGCGGCTCCTGGGGAGCCGGTGCCGGTTGCGGCTCCTCGGGACCCGGTGCCGGCTGCGGTTCTTCGGGAGCCGGTGCCGGCTCCTGGACCCAAGGCCCGGCCAGGAACATGGGAGCGGTGGCGAGGGTGAAGGCCAGCAGACTGAAATAGAAGAAACGCGTCGGGTTGATCATGCGAATTGTCCCCCTGGCAATCGACAGCAAATACAAGAAAATCTAGTTCCTTCGGGGTGGAAAGGCAAGGCGCGCGATTCATCGCGGATCGAGAAACGTGCCGTTCCGGTACTCGGTGAACGCCTGTTCGAGCTCGGCGCGGCTGTTCATGACGAAAGGGCCGTAGCGCGCAACCGGTTCCCCGATGGGACGGGCCGCGACGAGGAGCGCGCGAAACGGATCCGTTCCCGCTTCGAGCCGCACGTGATCGCCGGGTCCGAGGATCCCGAGGGATCCCGTTGGAAGCGGCGCCGGGGGTTCGCCCACGGTGCCCTCTCCGGCGAA
>CAZTTI010000309.1:0-4529 GCA_964615925.1 uncultured Solibacteraceae bacterium | reverse complement strand
AAGGCTTAAAAGGTGACAACGAAGATCAGAACGCAGGTATCGCTATTGCACGTCGAGCGATGGAAGCGCCGCTTCGCCAGATCGTCACTAATGCCGGTGAAGAAGCCTCAGTGGTTTGCGAAAAAGTGAAAGCGGGCGACGGTAACTTTGGTTACAACGCTGCAACTAGCGAATACGGAGATATGTTGGCGATGGGGATTTTGGACCCCGCTAAAGTAACTCGTTCAGCGCTGCAAGCAGCGGGTTCTATCGCTGGATTGATGATCACTACTGAAGCCATGATCGCCGACTCCCCAGACGAATCCGAGCCAGGTCCAGAGCGGCGTGAGGATATCGATCGAGCCGCGGTCCATCGAGAGCCGGGCCACCACGCGGTCGATCGCGAGGCGGGGCGAGATATCCTCGGGCGGCGACGTCAGCTTCCAGTGAACGACGGCGACGTTGGGAAACACGGCGGGATCGTCGTAAGCCCGGAACCGTCCGGACCGGATTCCCTGGGTGCTCGGGACGTTCCCGAACCCGCCCGAGGGCTCGAGGCTGACTTCGTGGAGTGTGAGCTGTTTCCGGTCCGCGAGGATCGCGGTGTGAGACCAGAAGCTGGGGAGCAGGTCGCTACGCGCCCCGGATTGCGCCACGCGGAGCCGGAAGTCCGTGAGTCCGGCGCCACCGAGAAGGACGATCGAACAGTCGCCGACGGCATCGTCGTTGCCGCCGAGCGCGCGCTCGAGCCACGCGACATTGCCCTCACCCCGGCGCCGAGCGAGCGCCCGGAGTTTCGAGTTCGCCGTCACCGCTTCGGAAGAATGCACCCTCATGGAATGACCTCGATTTCGTCGTCGTGTGGATGGCCGCTTCGGGTATCCGATGGACGCCCTGTCTCTATTTCAGATCGAGCTCGAACACGGGTCCGTCGGGAGATCCGTCGTTCACGTACCAGTATTTGATCCGGACGCGCACCGAAGGAGGCACCGATCGGAACTCGAGCGACACCATGTTATCGCCCGCATGACGGGACGCCGAAAACGTCCGCACGTCGTGCCGCATCCCGGAAGACCGGAACGGGAACTTTCCCGGCGCGTCCTCGGTTTCCGAATGCTTCCCAAAAACGAGCGCTGTTGGGGATGAGATCACCTCGAACACGCCTTGGCTCCGATCGTCCGGCCGCATCGCTTGCGCCACGCGCGGGAAATGGACGTCCCCGGTCAGAACCAGGACCGAATGCGGCGCTGCGACGAGCGCGTTCGCGAGGCTTTCGTATTGGCCGTAATCCGCCAGGTTCCGGTCCGCGAGGCGGCGCCGGAACGATCCGGTGAATCCGCCCTGGGGCTCGACGAACAACGGTTGTCCGAGGACCAGGACTCCAGGGCCGGAAAGTTTCCGGACCCAGTCGGTCAGGACGACCATGTCGGCGCCGGTCACGAATCGTTCGTCGCCTTCCTCGCGATGCGCGCGCGTGTCGAGAACCATGAACTCGAGCGGCGGCACGTCGAACCTCCGGCAGACGCCCGACGAGGGGTCATCGGCCTGGAACTCGCGGTAGAAAGCTTCGGCCACCTCCCGGTATTCCCGCCGCCCGCCCGGCGTCCAGGTCGGGCTGATGATCGTCGCCGCGTTCGGATAGTTGTTCCAGTACTCGTGGTCGTCGGGTGCGAACCACGTGGCGCCTTCTGAAAGCAGGGCGCCGAGGCCGTTTGCGTCTCCCCAGTTCGCCACGTACTTGGACAGGAAAAGCCTGGCCTTGCCCGCGCGATCGAACGGGATGCCGACGACGAACGAGGGGAAGTCGAGATAGACCTGGTCTCCGCCGAGGAACTTGATGTCCGGACGGACCTCGCGGACGACCGCGCGGGCCAGCGCGGCCGCGCCGCGATCGTTGCTGCGGAAGTAGCACGAACTGAGGACGGCGGAGAAGGGGGCTGCGCCCTCGGGCGGCAAGCTCACGGGAAGCGTCGAAAACCGGGCGCGCGCTTCGTTGGCGGTGACGACGTAAGCCGCGCCTTCCTGGAGGCCTCCGATGGGCACGACTTGGAAGAACGTATCGACCTCCTCGGCCGGCAACGCGCCGCCGCCGGAAGCGGGCCGCCAGTTCCCGTTCGGCGCCAGGTGTTCTGTGTCGTCGGAAAGGCGCAGCGGAATCGATGGCGGAGGTCCGTGGACCCCCGAGATACCGACCCAGACGTTCGCCGTCGACGTGCCGACCGAGTGGACCACGAGCATCGTCCGCATGACGACCGGGACTCTACACCGGGCATCGCCCGATCTCAAGGAAAGAACGGGCTGGCCGATGATCCCGGAAGGAACGCTACCGGATTCGTCCGGGTTCGGGGCGCCGTCGCCTCCTTCTCGCCTGATTGAAGGAAGCCGTCCAGGACTAGTCTTCCGGCAACGTTTCCGTCACCAGCCGCGGCTGTCCTTCGCGCGTCGGCTCCAGCACGCCTTCCGCGTCGTTCAGGAAGTACCATTCGTCGCCGAGCTGGATGTGACGGTTGCCTTCCGCGCAGGCGTATTCGATCCAGACGATGTCCTCGGTCACGTGGTTGTACCGCTGGCTGATGGTCCACGGTCCGGTGAACGCGTCGTCGATCGTCGTGATCCGGTCCTCGAGCGTGGACTCGTCGATCCGGCGGAACTCTTCGAAAACAACCGTCTGGTTGTTTTCGTGAAGCACGACGCCGGTGGAATCGATGGATCGCGGTCCCTTGATCCCGCGCGTCTCCACCGACAACATGTCGTAGACCCCGTCGCCGTCTTCGTCGTGCCACTCGCCGATCGAATAGCCGTTGAACTCCGGGAGGATGTATTCCGGCCAATCGCGGCCGTCGGTGTAGATGCGGCGGACCTGGCTCTCCCAGTCGGCGATGATCCAGGTGACGTCCGGCGAGATGATCATCTCGAACGGGAAACTCATCTTCATCACGCGCGGCATTCCCGGGGGCAGGCAGGTGGCCGGTGGATCGCCGGCGAGAATACCCTGGGCCCGCAGTTCCTGGTTGCGGTCGTAGATCGCCTGATATTCGGGGGTCAGCGGCGCCGGACCGGCCTCCCGGTAGCCTTCCGGCGGCCAGTTCAGGCTCCCGATGCGTTCCCACTGACCGCTCCAGTCCGGATAGCGGGGATCGCCGGTCTGCTGGGCCGAGAGCGGGGCGGCCGCCGTGACCATGGCGAGCGTAAGGACTGCGAGACGCATGCGGTTCATGGCTCAGTTTCCTCCCTCGGGCTCGATGGACGTTCCGTCCTCCCAGCGGACGTTGCTGTAGTTCCCGCCGGCGACGCCGCTGCGAAGCGGGCGAACCGTGAGTGTGATCCGGTCTCCGGCCTTGAGCGTCTGGGGCGTCCATCCGCGGCGGAACAGAAGGCTCGTGTTGCTTCCTTCCAGGGCCCAGACTTCGGACTCGCCGTCGTCGCCGGCTACTTCGAGCCGGATAATGCAGTGCGGGTTCGTAAACTGCCACTCGACGACGGTCCCGGTCAACTCGATCGGGTTCTCGGAGTCGTAGATGGCGGTGGAATGGTGAGCCGCCGCATGAAGCGACGTGCCCAGCAGAAGAGCAGCGAGCATGGCCCAGTGAGTTCTCATCATGGTGGATTCTCTCCCGTGAATCGGAAAGAGCATACCGCGTCAGGCGGCTCCTCGGACAGTCTATCCGCGGTCCACGTCGGGCATAATGGTCTCGATCAACAGGGAGGGAATCCATGACCAGGGCCATTGGAGTGGTGGGACGGAGCGGAGGTCGTGCGGGTGCCTGGCCGTCACTGCGAACGTTTCTTTCCGGGCTCGTTGCCGCCGTGGCGGCCGTCTCCGGAGAGATGTCCTTCCTCGATCACCTCGAAGAACTGCGGCGCCGTATCCTCTGGTCGGTGGCCTTTGTCTTCGTCGCCTTCGTCGTTTGCTGGATGTTCAGTTCCGATCTGTACCGCCTGGCGCGGATTCCGATCGAGGCGCATCCCGACGTCAGGCTGACCATATCCCGGCCGCAGGACATCTTCAGCCTGTACCTCAAGGTATCCCTGGTCGCGTCGCTCTTCGCCGCGTCGCCCCTCGTGCTCACACAAGCCTGGAAGTTCGTCTCTCCCGGTCTCTATTCTCACGAGCGCAGGTATGCCGTGCCCTTCGTGCTCTCGGCATCGATCCTCTTCATCGCGGGCGGCCTGTTCGGATACGTGTTTGCGTTTCCGATGGTCCTGGACTACCTGATCCAGTGGATCGTGGCCGAAGACCTGGAACCGTTGATCGACGCGATCGAGTACTTCAACCTGATGTTCCAGATCCTGGTAGCCCTGGGCATCGTCTTTCAGATCCCGGCCGTCATCTTCGTCCTGAGCCGGATCGGCCTGGTCAACGGGCCTTTCCTGATCCGGAATTCGAAATACGCCGTCCTGGTCTCCCTGGTCTTGGCGGCGTTGATCACTCCGACGACGGATGTCGCCAGCATGATGGTGATTGCCGGGCCGATGCTGGCGCTCTATGGCGTGGGGATCGTCATCGCGTTTCTGTTTGCGAAGCGTCGCCGGAGGGAGACCGCGTGACG
>CAZTTI010000308.1:0-3808 GCA_964615925.1 uncultured Solibacteraceae bacterium | reverse complement strand
AGCGGTTGCTGACGGCCGCTGGGCGCGCGTCGGCTCGTCCAATCTCAACATCGCGAGCTGGTTCGGCAACTACGAGCTCGATGTCACGGTTGAAGATGATCGTTTCGCGTGCGCGATGGAGGCGATGTACCTGGCCGACCTCGACAACGCGACCGAGATCGTGCTGGACCCGAAGCAGCACGTGCGCGCGCCGGGAGCGCCCAAGAAGCCTTATCGTTTCCGCGTCCGCGAGTCAGGCAGCGCCCCGCGCGCGATATCGGGAGCGCTTCGCGTCGGCAGCACGGCCGGCGCAGCGATCACGAACCGCCGCGCGCTTGGACCGGCCGAGGCGGTCGTGCTCGCGGCCGTGGGGCTCGCGCTGCTTTTCGTCGCCCTGCTTGCCGCGTTTGTTCCCTGGATCATCACCATCCCGTTAGCAATCATGGGCGCCTGGGTGGCGGTTACCCTGCTGGTCCGCGCATACAAGCTGTGGAACGCCAGGCCGGGTTAAGCCGACCTTCACTCCGGCGATGGCGTCGTGCTTCTTCCGCATGTCGAGGGAGCCGGATCGAGGCGGATCCTGTCCGCAGATGTGCAGTTATGAACAGTTCTCGACCGGAGTGCACGCGTACGCTCAAGCATCGGGTGTCGATGAGCGCAGTCCGACTCGACTCGCATCAACCAACCCAGGGGGAAACGGCGATGAAATCGAGTAGAGTTCGTGGGAGCAAGCACATTTCGACGACAGAGACGGGCCGATGACGTTGTCCTTTGTCGCCCGATTCGTGTCGATGTCGCTGATTTGGGCGGGGACTGCCGCTCTCGCCTGCGTTGGCGGCGCAATGGGGTACGCCGCAATCTATCAGCAATACCAGTCACGGACGTTGGAGCGAATCATTGCCGCAAGGCCCCTCGCCGCTGCGGCTACCCGGGTGGATTCCACCGATAGTGCCTATGGGCCGAATCTTCGCAAAGGCGATCCTGTCGGACGACTTGAGATTCCGCGGCTCGGGATGTCGATTGTTGTGTTCCATGGCGTCGACGAGAAGACACTGACACTCGGTGTCGGCCACGTCCCGGGAACGCCCCTGCCGGGCGTCGAAGGCAACGTCGCCCTTGCCGCCCACAGGGATACGTTCTTCAGGCCCATCAAGGATATCGAGCCCGGTGATGGGATCACGTTTTCCAGCGAATACGGCCGTTTCGAGTATGTCGTCGATTCCACGGAGATCGTCGGCCCCGAGGAGACCCACGTGATGGAGTCTCGCGGTTACGGAGAGCTGACGCTGATCACCTGCTATCCGTTCTATTTCGTCGGTGCGGCTCCAGAACGATTTGTTGTCCACGCCCGGCGTGTCAACCGAACGGCAGGTTCATAGTTCAGGCCTGTGCACGATCGGATGGCGCAAGTCGGCAAGGCGAAGTATCAAGGAGGCACGATGGATCAGAAGAATAACGGCGGTTCGGGGACCGGTCCGGCCAGCTCTTTGGGTCTGGTGTGGCGACAGACCCTGGCGGTGGTTGCTTCGTTCGCGCTCGTGCTGTCCCCGGCCGCCCAGGCGCAGGACGGACGCACGGTGTTGACCCCCGGGTGGAACATGTTTTCGCCCGAGCAGGACGTCGAGGTGGGTCGGGAGGTATCGGCCGACGCCGAGCGGCAACTGCCCATGTTGGGCGAGTCGCGCGTGGACAACTATGTGAACAACCTGGGGCGCCGGCTCGCCGAGCATGCGCCCGGCGAAGAGTATCCGTATGCGTTCAAGGTCGTGAACGACCGGGCCATCAACGCATTCGCGCTCCCCGGCGGCCCCATCTATATCAACCGCGGCGTGATCGAGGCCGCCGACAACGAATCGCAGTTGGCCGGAGTGATCGCGCATGAGATCTCGCACGTGGCCCTGCGCCACGGCACCAACCAGGCCAGCAAGGCCTCCGCGGCCCAGCTTCCGCTGGCAATCCTGGGGGGATTACTCGGCAGCGACTCGACGACGGCCATTTTGTCGCAGCTCGGCGCGAGCTTCGCGGTGAACTCCGTCCTGCTGAAGTACTCGCGCACCGCCGAAAGCCAGGCCGACATCATGGGCACCCAGATCCTTTACGACTCCGGGTACGACCCGCGTGCAATGGGGCAGTTCTTCGAGAAGATCGAAGACCAGCAGGAAGGCGGCGGTCCGGTGGAGTTCTTCTCAAACCACCCGAGTCCGGAGAACCGTATCGAACGCGTGAACGAGGAAGTGGGCATCCTCGGCGGAGTGCGGCGTGGTGTCACCACGAACTCCGGTGATTTCGACGATATCAAGAGCCGCCTCCAGTCAACGCCCACGCCCAGGGTCCAGGAGTCGCGGACCATCGTGCCGGCCGGCGAATCCGACCTCCTCATCGTATCCGCCCGATATGGGGCCGGCAATCGCTTCATCGATGTCCGCCAGCGGATGCAGTCTGGCGTTGAGGACGGCCGGTTGGTCCTGGAGGTGAACAACTCGACGATGGGCGGCGATCCCTTCGTCGATCAGCTCAAGACCCTCGAGATGACGTATCAGTTGGGCAATCGTGTCTACGACGTCACGGTAGGAGAAGGTCAGCGGCTTTCCGTCCCTACCGAACAGCAGATAAGCGACTCCACAACCGACTCGCCATCGGAAAGCTTCGTCAGCGCTGAGAACGAGCTGCTGCGTATCCGCCATCCAGACAACTGGCAGGTCTATGGGCAGGGCGACTCGATGGCGATCGCGCCCCGCGGGGGCTTGATCGCGGATGGGCGAGGCAATCAGGCCATGGCCTATGGCGTCATCGTGAACATCTTCGAGCCGCGCCGGGACGGTTTCGGACAGCAGTTGCAGGGCCCCGGTTTCGGAACCGGACAGGATTCGACGACGCGTCTGGAGCGATCGACCGACGAACTGGTCCAGGAGTTGCGCCTGTCGAACAGGAACATGCGCGTGATTCGTTACGGAGAGGTCATACGCGTGGATGGCGAGGGCGCGCTTTCTACGTACCTGTCCAACGATTCCCCGATCGGAGGTCGCGAAACCAATTGGCTGGTTACTGTCGAGCACCCTGAGGGCTTGCTGTTCATCGTCTTTACAGCTCCGGAACGCGATTTCCAGCGCTACGAGGGCGCCTTCCACGAGATGCTGCGCTCGGTAAGAATCCAGCGCTAGGCCGGCGCTAGGGTGCCGCTATTCTTTCGTATTAAGTATTCCATATCCTTCGGCCTTCGATCTTTCCGTCTTTCCGCGGCAGTGGCGTGCAATAGTGAACAGCGATGTTCGGGCGGTTCCGCGTACATTTGTGACTCAGGGTAAATGGCTGGACATAGGGAAGGAACGCCCTTCCAAAACCAAAATCAGGGTCACCTGGACTAAGTCAGATGGCCCATCCAGCGCGAATCTTAGTAAACCAGGAGTAGTACGTGTTTAATAGAAGTCGTTTGAAACGTTTGAGCCGGATCGGGGCGTCGGCGTTCGGTTTCGCGGTGTTCTGCATGGTTCTTTCGGGTACAGCCCACGCTCAGACCAAGCGAACGTCCGTGACGTTCAGCGGACCGGTAGAGATTCCGGGTGCGGGCGCTCAGGTGCTGCCTGCCGGAACCTATGTATTCAGGTTGTATGATTCCCTGTCGGACCGGCACATCGTTCAGGTCCTGAATGCGGATGAGACGCACCTGTACGGAAATATTCTGGCCATCCCGAACTACCGTCTGCAGGCCACCAACGAGACGGTCATTACGTTCGCGGAAAGGCCGGCCGGCGAACCGGCGGCCCTGAGAGCTTGGTTCTACCCGGGCGACAATTCGGGCCAGGAGTTCGTGTACCCCCGGCGGAGGGCC
>CAZTTI010000307.1:0-3182 GCA_964615925.1 uncultured Solibacteraceae bacterium | reverse complement strand
AATTCCGACGACGAGGACGTAGAAGGAGAAGCCCCGCGTCTTGTTCGACAACATTCCGACTGTCCCGTTCGGAATCACGTGCACGGTGCCGTCGAGGCTCCGGAGCACGGTCGTGCGCAGGTTGACTTCCTCGACCAGACCTCCGGTGCCGTTGATCTCGGCGACGTCGCCGACGCGGATCTGGTTCTCGACGAGCATGAACAGTCCCGTAATGACGTCGCGGACCAAATTCTGAGCCCCGAAGCCCACGGCCAGCCCGGCCACCCCGGCACCCGCAAGGATGGGGCCGATATCGAAACCCAGCTCGCGCAACGCCATGACGAGGGCCAACGCCCAGATCCCGAACACGGCGCCTTTGCGGATGATGCCGATGAGGGTTGTGGCGCGCTTGTCGAGTTCGGCGTTGCTGCCGCCGGCGCCGCGGCGCATGGCATCGACCAACTGCTGCCGGAGCCCGATGATGACGCGCGCGGCAATCTTGGCCGCGATGTAGGCCACGATCAGGATGACGAGGAAACGGACCAGACTGGTGGCGAGTTCCGTCACGCGTTCGATGGAGAAAAGCTCGAGGAGTTCGTTCATGGGTGTCCCGACCGTCTAGGACTTCATTTTCGTGGGATTAGGGAGAGGCGTCAAATCGAGCGCTCAAACCAACGGCATTTGCGCATAAAGCGCGAGCAGCCGGCTCAACCCTACCAGACTCTCCACGTGCGTGCGTTCGTATCCGTGGGTCGCGTCGGTCCCGAACGTGATCAGGCCGTGCCGGACGTCGTTGCCGGCGATCAACGCGGAGTTCGCGTCCGAATAGTAATAGCGGAAGACATCGGTCCGTACCGCGATTCGGTGTTCCCGGCAGAGGCCGCGCAACCGGATGAGCAGCGTGCGGTCGAAAGGGCCACTCGTGTCCTGGGCGCACAACGTGACCGCGCGCTCGTCCGACGTCTGGCCCGGCGCCACCGGTGCGACGTCGATGCCGACGAACTCGGCGACGCGGGAGTCCAGGGTGGCGGAGCCTCCGGTTCCGACCTCTTCGGTCACGGTGAACGCGGCGATGAAGTCGACGGCGGGAGTGATTCCCTGCCGAACCATCGCTTCCAGCGCGGCCAGCAGGGCACTCGATCCCGCCTTGTTATCCAAGTGCCGCGCGGAGATGTACCCGTCGTCACCGGCTTCCGGCCCGGAGTCGAAGGCCACGAAGTCGCCGGCGCTGATGCCGAGTTCCTCGAGGTCGCCGCGGTTCGAGATGGCGCGGTTCAGCCGGATCTCGACCTGTTTCCAAGCCACCGGAAGCTCGTCGACTTGCTGGTTGAACGCGTGACCCGATGCCAGCAACGGCAGGACCTGGCCGCGATAGGCGCCGCCGTTCGAGAACACGGTCACGCGTCCGCCTTCGGCGAAGCGGCTCGACCAGGTCCCGATCGGCGAGATCGCGAGCCGCCCGTTCGGCTTCAGACCCGATACCGTCGCCCCAATCGTGTCGAGGTGGGCCACAACGACGCGGGAATGGGAGCGTTCGGCCCCCGGGATCGTCGCGAAGATCGTCCCCCGCCGGGCGATCTTGAAATCCACGCCGAGGCGGCCCAACTCGGTCGAAACGTATCGGACGATTTCATCGGTGAAGCCGGTCGGACACGGGATCGCCAGAAGCTCGAGCAGATGGTTCGAAATGTAGTCCGCGTCGATCTTGGGTTCGTCCATCCGCCGGCTACCTGCGGTACTTGCGGAGGACGTCGGCCGCGTGCGGTGCCTCCTGCGGCTCGGGAATCGAGTCCGCATCGATTTGCTGAGGGAAGTCCTCAACCGTCGTCAGCGACGGGTCGCGCTTGAACGCCGGCGGCGACGTCACGTATTCGACGAGGAGGCGGGCCACGTTCGCGAGGCTCTCCACGTGGGTCCGCTCGACGCTGTGCGAGGCGTCGCCGGCATAGGTGATCACGGCCGTCCGCACATCGTGGCCGGCCGCCAGCGCCGAAGCGGCGTCGTTGTGGGAGGCTTCGAGCACCTTCCGCTGGAACGGAATCCCGGCCGACTCGGCCAGCCGCCCGAGGTGGGCGGTGAGGTGATAGTCGTACGGTCCGGCGGCGTCGCCGACGGCAATCGTCACCCTCTTGAACGGCGACTTCTCCTCGGACGGGATCGACGCGAAATCCACCGTCACCAGTTCGCTGATGTCCGGCAGGATCGCGCTGCCCGACCCCGCGCCGATCGTTTCGGTCACGGTGAACAGCAGGTACACGTCGCGGGGCCGGTCCATCCCCTCGCTGACCACGTGCTGGATGGCTTCGAGCACGGCCGCCGCGCCGGCCTTGTTGTCGAGGTTCCGGCCGACGATGTAGCCGTTCGAGAACACTTCCGGCCGGCTGTCGAGCGCCACGAAGTCGCCAACTTCGACCCCCAGCGCCCCGACGTCGGCGGCGCTGAACACGGGCTCGTCGAGCCGCAGTTCGATGTGGTCCCAGTCGATCGGCACCTGGTCGACGCCGTGGTCGCGCGACACACCCCAGTTCAACATCGGGAGCAGCGTTCCCCGATAAACGTTCCCAGCCGTGAACAGCGACACGCGGGCGCCTTCGGCGAAGCGGCTCGACCAGTAGCCGATCGGCGCGACCAACAACCGGCCGTCGGCCTTGATGAATCGCACCATCGCGCCGATCGAATCGACGTGGTTGCAGATCGCCCGGGCGGATCCGTCGGCCGAGTCGGGCGTGTTGCCGGCAATGGCGGCCCGGATCGTCCCGCGACGCGTGACATCGAACGGAATGCCGATCTCCTCGAGCTGCCCTCCGAGGTAGTGGATGACGTCGTCGGTGAGGCCGCACGGGCTCGCGATCGAGAGCAGCTCGACCAGGCGTGTCTCGATCCGCTTCAGGTCGATCATGAGCGCTTTTCCTCCTTTCCCTCGTATCCCGCCTTGCGGGCGCTCTCCGACAGGGGGAAGAGCAAATCGATGAAGCGTTCGGCGGTGGGTTGCGGCTCGTGATTGGCCAGGCCGGGGCGTTCGTTGGCCTCGATGATGACGTAATCGGAATTTGCCGGCGCCTTGACGATGAGGTCCAATCCGACAACGGGGATCTCCAGGCGCCGCGCCGCCTTCTCCGCCACGGACCTGAGCTCGGGATGGAGTTGGGCGGTGACGTCGTGGATCGTCCCGCCGGTGTGCAGGTTTGCCGTCCTCCGGACCG
>CAZTTI010000306.1:0-4343 GCA_964615925.1 uncultured Solibacteraceae bacterium | reverse complement strand
ACGGCCCCGGCCTGGACGATTCCGTCGACCTCAAGGGCGATCGAGATCGAATACATCGGATATTGATGCGCGTAATTCGTCGTGCCGTCCAGCGGATCGATGATCCAGCGGAATCCCCGGCCGTCCCCTTCGAGCGCCCCCGACTCTTCGGTCAGGATCCGGTGATCGGGATGCGCGTCGCGAATCGCGCCGACGATCAACGCCTCGCTTTCCTTGTCGGCGACGGTGACGAGGTCCCGTTGCCCCTTGAGTTCGACGTGCTTCTCCCGCGAGGAATGGTGTCGGAGGACGTCTCCCGCCCTGCGCGCGGTCTCCACCGCGAAATCGGAATAGTTCATGGGGAATGACGACTCCGCCGCTTCAGGCCCCGCCCAGCGAGGCGACGAGCGCGATGTAGCGTTCGTCCTCGGCCAGCAGCCCGAACGATGGGTCGCGGATCAGGTCCAGGCCGGTCAACCCCTCCTCGACGGCGCGGTACAGATAGGACATCGTGAGATCGGCATTGCCGGCCGATGCGGAAACGCGGGCCATGTAGTAGCTGAACATGGCCGTGTTGGCGGGCGTCGACTGGGCGACGATGGGAAGGCCCGACTCGGTCCGCCTATCGAGCAGCGAGGGGTCGAGCGTCAACGCCCGGAGGAAATACTGGAGCCCTTCTTCGTAGCGCTCGACGGTGAACAGGAGCAGGCCGACGTTCTGGAGCGCCATCGGCCAGTCCGGGCGGATGTCGAGAACGCGGACGAAGTATTCCATGGCCCGGTCCGGCCGTCCCCGCATATGCTCGAGCGACCCGAGATTGTTCAACGATGGAATGTAATACGGATTGATGTCCAGCGCGTCCCGGTAGAAGTCCTCGGCCCGGTCGAGGTCGCCGAGTTGGTGATGTGCCAGGCCGAGCTTGTGGACGACGGGATAGTTTTCCTCGTCCAGACGAATCAGGCGCTGATATTCTGCGGCGGCGCCGTCGAACATCTTCCGGGCGAGGAACGTGTCGCCCCTCCGCTCGAGTTCGATGGACAGGGTCGACACCTCCTCCGGGATGAGGGCTTTCACCCGAAGGACATCTCCCACGACGCTCTCGACCCAGTCGATGGGTGCGGTCGCCTCCTGCCGGGCCCGGGATTCGCGCCGGTTCTCGTCGGCGTACCGGACGAGGCGCAGGTTGGATTGGAAGTGCCCGTTGTCCGGATACCGCTCCAGCGCATCGAGAATATGCTCGCGCGCCTCGCGGTATTCACCATGGGCATAACGCAGCGCGCCCAAGTTGTTGTGGAGCGCGGCCATCTCCGGTGCGCGTACGATTCCGAAGCGGAAGATGCGCTCCGCATCGGAGAACGCTCCCGTCATGAACTGTGCCACCGCCAGGCGATTCACCGATTCGGGGGGGAGATCGAGCGGGGACGCGCGCGCGTATGCTTCCACCGCGGCGGAAAACTCCCGCGCCCCGTACGCGGCGTCCCCCGCGAGGACCCCGTCGGGGAGTGGCACCGACGACTCCTCGGAAACCTGCCCGAAGCTCCGCGGTCCCGGCACGACGGCCAGTAGCAGCGCCAGGGCGCTCCGCGATGCGAGTTTCGAGATCGTCGGCTTCCAAACCATCGGGATTCTGCTCCAGAGTTCCAATCGGCCTCTCAATTGTATCCCGGCGGTCGTGGAGCGATTCAAGAGTATCCGCACCCTCCCCGCCCTTCATGCGAGTTCGAGCCGCCGGGCCCGGAGCGCTCGCGCCCGGTCCCGCAGCTCGGCGGCGCGTTCGAAGTCGAATCGCTTCGCCAATTCCCGCATCTCGGCCTCGAGAGCCTCCACCTTCTGGTCGAGCGCCGCCGGATCGTCCGCGACGTCGTCGTCTCGAGAATCATCGATCAGCTCGACGTAGTCCGATTGAGTGACCGCCACCATCGTCATGTCGACCGGCTTGACGATGGACTCTGGCGTGATTCCATGGGCTTCGTTGTATTCGACCTGGATCTGGCGCCGCCGGTCGGTCTCTTCGATGGCCCGCCGCATCGACTCCGTCACGGTATCCGCATAGAGGATGGCCGTGCCTCGCACGTTGCGCGCGGCGCGTCCTACGGTTTGGATCAGCGAACCGGCCGATCGCAGGAATCCTTCCTTGTCCGCGTCGAGAATGGCCACGAGCGAGACCTCCGGCAGATCGAGGCCCTCGCGCAACAGGTTGATCCCGATCAGCACGTCGAACTCCCCGCGGCGCAGCCCGCGAAGGATCTTGATGCGTTCGAGCGTCTCGACTTCCGAGTGCATGTAGCGGCAGCGGACGCCGACTTCGGTGTAGTACTCGGCGAGGTCCTCGGCCATACGTTTCGTCAGCGTCGTCACCAGCACGCGTTCCTTGCACTCGACGCGACGGCGAATCTCGCCGAGCAGGTCGTCGATCTGCCCCCGGACCGGACGCACTTCGACGGGCGGGTCCGTCAATCCCGTCGGCCTGATCACCTGTTCCACGAACACGCCCCCGGTCTTCTCGAGTTCGTACGGTCCCGGAGTCGCCGACACGTAAATCGCCTGCTCCACGCGCGACTCGAACTCCGCGAACGTCAAGGGACGATTGTCGAGCGCGGAGGGAAGGCGGAACCCGTATTCCACGAGATTGGCCTTCCGGGCGCGGTCGCCCCGGTACATCCCTCCCAACTGCGGCACGGTCTGATGGCTTTCGTCGATGAAGGTCAGCGTATCGGCCGGAAGGTAGTCGAGCAGTGTCGGCGGAGGCGCGCCCGGGGGTCTCCCCGTCAGGTGACGGGAATAGTTCTCGATGCCGTGGCAGTAACCGATCTCCTTCATCATCTCGAGGTCGAAAAGCGTCCTCTGGTGGATGCGTTGCGCCTCGAGCAACTTGTGCTGACGCTCGAAAAGCGCTTCCCATCCCCGGAGTTCATCCTTGATCGTCGCCACCGCCTGCTCGAGCCGCGGGCGCGGCATCACGAAGTGGCTCTTCGGATAGACCGTCAGTTGATCGAGCTCGCCGAGAACATCCCCGGTCAGAGGATCGAACGTCGCGAGACGGTCGATCTCGTCCCCCCACAACTCGATTCGGAGTCCGATGTTCTCGTACGTGGGATACACTTCCACGGTATCTCCCCGGACACGAAACGTGCCGCGTTTGAAGTCGGCGTCGTTGCGTTCGTAGAGGATCTCGACCAACCGGGTGAGGACCTCCCGCCGTGTGATGACCTGTCCCCGTTCGAGGCTCAACAACATCCCGTAATACGACTCGGGCGATCCCAGACCATAGATGCAGGAAACCGAGGCCACGATGATTACGTCACGGCGCTCGAACAGGGACCGCGTCGCCGAGAGCCGCAGGCGGTCGATCTCGTCGTTGATCGTGGCTTCCTTCTCGATGTAGGTGTCGGTGGATGCCATGTAGGCTTCGGGCTGGTAGTAGTCGTAATAGCTGACGAAGTACTCGACCGCACTCGATGGGAAAAACGCGCGGAACTCCTGATAGAGCTGGGCCGCGAGGGTCTTGTTGTGAGCGAGGACGAGCGCCGGGCGGTCGACGGCTTCGATGACCTTCGCCATCGTGAACGTCTTTCCGGACCCGGTGACGCCGAGCAGGACCTGGTGGCGATCTCCGGCCTCGAGCCCCGAGACCAGTTGCTCGATCGCCGGCCCCTGATCCCCCTTCGGCTCGTACGAAGATGCGAGTTCGAACGCCATGGCAACCCCTTGAGTGTAACCGCCCACGGTTGACAGCACGATTTCCGATGGCCTACCCTCGTCACGGCATTGGCCGAAGGAGCGTCGACATCACGGCAACGACACAGTACGGGAGGCAGTTGGCAACTTGACGACCTGCGCACCCGACGTTCACGAAATCCTGAGATGTCGCGCCTGCGATTCCATCCACCCGCTGGCTTCCGAGCCGAACGGGAGTATACGATGCGGATCGTGTCGCGCCCTGTACCCTGCTCGCGACGGCTTTCTCGACATGTGTCCGTCGTTCGAGGAGTCGGTGACACCGATCCAGATGTTGTGCGAATCCCGGCCGATGATCGCGATCTACGACCACATCTGGCGGCCATTCGGCTACTTCTTCACGAGTTCGCGGTCGTTCTCCGAAGACCTGGAACGTATCACCGCGCTGGTCCAGCCCGGACGGCGCGACCGGATACTCGATCTCGGCTGCGGTCCGGGAAACTTCACGCGCCTGATCGCCCGGCAGGGCCCGGAGGCCCAAGTCGTGGGTTTCGACCTGGCCGAGCGTATGCTCGCCCGCGCCGCGCACCTTTCTTCTGGTCCCCAGTTCGAAAACGCCTCGTACCTTCGCGGGAACGCGTTGGAAATGCCGTTCGAGTCCAATACCTTCGACGCCGTGATCTGTT
>CAZTTI010000305.1:0-2847 GCA_964615925.1 uncultured Solibacteraceae bacterium | reverse complement strand
ATGGAACCGGGTCCGGCATCGAAGACGCCCAGCCGATCGTCGCTGAACAAGGTAACGTAAAGCCGGGATCCGGACGCATCGGATGCGATTGCCAGAGGCGCCGTGCCGGTACCGACCGAAACGGGCGCGCCGATGGTGCATTCCTGGCCGATTGCGAAGGACTGAAGGGCGTTGTCCCCGAGATTCGTCACGACGAGTCTCCCGCCGTGGACGACGGCGTCCGAGGGCTGCGATCCCGTATCGGCAACCGAACGGCTCTCGAAGATCGACTGAGCGGCCGGCGAACCTGCGAGCAACAGTATCGCGGCGACCGCGATCGCCGGGGTACACCGCCGATGCTCGGACCGTGCGCGGATCCGTCGATGTCGTCCGTTCGACATTGGTTTCGGTTTCGGAATACCGCTCCAGCGAAAGCGGGAGGTGATGTCGTCCACCAAGAGTTTACCGCGGGCACCGACACAAACGAACAAGTCGGCAGCCGGCCGCGCATCCGCCCTGGCAGCGGACGGTAGCCGTTGACCGAGCCGGGCTTCCGGACGTCACTCCTGATCGAAACGGCTACGACGGCACGACGGGATCGATACCCATGGCGATGGCGCCCGAGTATCGCGCCTGGACGCGCTCGGGAAGGGGATGGAAGACGGCTCCGCGCACGTCGCGCAGCAGGCGCTCGAGACCGAAGTCGCGGAAATAGGCGGCGCCCCCGGCGGCTTCCATGGCGAGTTCGACCGTGCGCGTGGCCGCCTTCGTCATGAGCGTCTTCTGCATGGCGGCTTCCGACGCGCGTTCCATCGAGGGCGCGAAGTCGAGCCCATTGGCGTTCTGGATGGCGCGATCGTGGGCCATCTGCGCGATGCGGAGCTCGGTGAGCATCGCGCCCACCGCCGCCTGGACGTCGCGGTCGTCCCGACGCCGGATCGCGCGCTCGACGGCGAGCTCGGCGGCTCGTTCCGCCACGCCCACGTAGACGCCCATGAACACGGGGATGGCGAGCGTGATGACGGTCTGCCATATCGGATGGAAGCCGTGACGCGGACGGTCGAGGGCCACGGCGCCGTCGGGAACGAAGACGCCGTCCAGAACGACGTCGTGCGATCCCGTGGCGCGCATGCCGTGCGCCTTCCACGTCTCGTCGACCGAAATGCCCTCGCTACCGAAGGGCAGTGCGAAGTGCAACACGCGCCATCCCGTCTCCGGATCCTCGAACGGGACGCTCGACGTGAAGATGGCTCCGGCAGGGGTGCCGCTCGCAAAGGCCTTGCGGGCCCACACGTGGTAGCCGCCGTCCACGCGCTCGGCGCGGCCGTTGGATTCGAACAGATCACGACCCCCGCTGGTCACGACACATGCCTCGGCTTCCGCGACCTTCTTCCGGAAAGGAGGCCCGACCCCCTTGTTCTTGAGTGACCATACGCCGAAGAGCACGACGTGGGTGTGCATGGAGAGTGAAAGCGCCGCGCTGCTCCCGGAGTGCGCGAGTTTTCTCAGGAAGCGCACGACCTCCTCGTAGCTCGCACCGCCGCCGCCCGCGTCGAGGGGGATGCCGGCCGACAGCACGCGGTGCTTCCTGAAGAGCGCGTAGGCATCGTGCGCAAAGGAGTCATCGGCATCGTGGGTACCCGCCGTCGCCGCGATGGGCTCTCGGATAGCATCGAGGACAGCGTCAAGGTCGATTCTCGCGATTGCGGTCATGGAAACTCCAGAAAGGGTTGTGACAACTCCGAACGGAGCAGGCGCTCTCTCACGAACAAGGGTCTTGGGCGGAATTGTAGCCCCGAGCGGCAAGGGCCGGGAAGAGCGGCCAATCCCCGGCAAGGCGAGCGCAACTTGTCCGATCAACAGCGCGTTCCGTGTGCCGATCAGGAGTTCGAGGCTCCCCTGGAGGGTGTCGGTTGTCCGTACCTGCGCGCCCCCTGGAAATCGATGGCAGTCAAGCGCGAGCTTGACTGCTTTTTTGGCGGGTGGTAGGTTCGGCGAGATCGCTTTGCATCGAGAGTGGCTGAGGGACGGGCCCGACGAAGCCACGGCAACCGGCGCACGCGCGCGGCAGGTGCCAATTCCCGCAGGTCCTCAAGGAACCTGGGAGATGCGAGGAACGCCGAACACGCTTCCAACCGCCTTTCCCCACGCGGTTTTCATACGCCCGCGGCCTCCCTCGATTGCTCGCGAGAAGGAGACCGCCCATGCCCCGCAACAACCCGGACGACGACCAGCATACCCATCAGGGCATTTCGACCCGATCGGTCCGCGGCGGCGAACGCCGCCACAAAGGCGAAGATGCCCTCACCACGCCGATCTTCCAGACCGCAACGTTCACCTTCGAAGATTCCGAAGAGGTGCGCGCCTACAACGCCGGAGAAAAGCAGCGCTATGAGTACGGGCGCTACGGCAACCCGACGCTCCGTGCGTGCGAACTGAAGATCGCTTCGCTCGAAGGGGCGGAAGACGCGCTGCTGTTCCCGACCGGGATGAGCGCGATCGTCAACACGATGCTGGCGATCCTTTCGGCGGGACACCACGCGATTCTCTTCGAGGACTGCTACCGAAATACGAAGAAATTCTGCCAGCGGCACCTGGTCAAATACGGCGTCGACGTGTCGTTCGTCCGTGCCGGCGACTACGTCCAACTGGAGCGCGAGATCCGGGAGACGACGCGGGTGATCATCGGCGAGTCGCCGACGAACCCCCACCTCCGGGTGTCCGACATACCGCGGCTCGCCCAGATCGCGAAAGAACGCCGCGTGAATCTCCTGCTCGACAGCACGCTGGCCACGCCCTACAACCAGATGCCGTTCGCGTACGGCGCCAAGATGATCCTGCACTCCGCCACGAAATACCTCAACGGAC
>CAZTTI010000304.1:0-15853 GCA_964615925.1 uncultured Solibacteraceae bacterium | reverse complement strand
GGGTGGCCATGGATACGGTGCAGCAGGTGGAGTCGCAGCTCATCATGCGGCACTACGACGGGTTCCTGAAGAAGGGCCGCATCCGTGGGAGACGCGGCTAGGTGGATGAGAGAAACGTTGTGATCTTGCTTGGTCCTCCGGGCGCCGGCAAGGGGACCCAGGCCAAGCTCGTGGAGAGGGCGCTGGGATTACCGCAGATATCCACGGGAGACATGTTGCGGGACGCGATCCGCCGCGAGACCGAGTTGGGGTTACGCGCAAGGCAGGCGGTCGACGCGGGCGAACTGGTGAGCGACGAGATCGTGAACGGCATCATCGTCGAGCGCATCGGTGCCCCGGACGCCGCGAACGGATTCATCCTGGACGGATACCCCCGCAACGTGAGCCAGGCGGAAGCGTTTGCCGGCGGGCTCGGGCCCGGCGACCGACTGGTGGTTGCCGAGTTGGACGTGGATACGGAAAAGCTCGTGCGGCGCTTGACCGAGCGTCGGACGTGCCGGTCGTGTGGCGAGATTTTCAACCTCGATAGTCGTCCGCCCCGGAGGGATGGCATTTGCGACAAGTGCGGTGGCGAACTGGTTCAACGGACCGACGATACCGAGGCCGTCATCCGGGACCGCATGGAAGTCTATCGAGCGGAGACGGAGCCTCTCGTCGCGTACTACCGGGGGAAGGGCGCGTATACGCGTGTCGACGGGATGGAGCCGATCGACACCGTGACCCAGAGTCTGGTTTCCGCGATACGCGGCTCCGTCGCGCAAGGTGGAAGAGGAGACTAGTTGCCAAAAGAAGATGCCATTGAGGTGATGGCAACCGTCATCGAGCACCTTCCGAACGCGATGTTTCGCGTGGAGCTCGAGAATAAACATCAGGTTCTCGCGCACATCTCGGGAAAGATGAGGAAAAACTTCATCCGGATTCTTCCGGGAGACCGCGTCGCGGTCGAATTGTCGCCGTACGACCTGACACGCGGACGGATCGTCTATCGCTACAAGTGAGCCCGCGAGCGGATTCGAGTCGCGAACCGTGACCCGAAGGGGCCGCTCGACAGGGAAGGCTCGCTGGTAGCACGACAGGATGGATTATGAAAGTACGGGCGTCGGTCAAGAAGATCTGTGACAAGTGCAAACTGGTTCATCGGCGTGGTGTGGTGCGCATCATCTGCTCGAACCCGAAGCACAAACAGCGGCAGGGCTGAGGGCCTGCCCGAACGAGGTAGTCGGCAATGGCACGTATCGCTGGAGTGGATCTCCCGCCGAACAAGCGCGTGGAGATCGGTTTGACGTACATCTACGGAATCGGACGGACGCTCGCGAGGAAGATCGTGGCGGGAGCCGGGGTCCCTTCCGACCGAAAGGTGCGCGACCTGAACGACGATGAGACCACCGAGATCCGGCGGCTCATCGAGGAGGAGCACCGGGTCGAAGGCGACCTGCGCAAGGACGTGTCCTTCAACATCAAGCGCTTGATGGAAATCGGCTCATATCGCGGTTTCCGTCACAGGCGCAGCCTCCCCGTGCGGGGCCAGAGAACCCACACGAACGCGCGAACGCGCAAGGGCCCGAGCAAGGGCGCGGTGGCCGGGAAGAAGAAGGCTACGAAGTAGGAGATCCGATGGCGAAAGGCAAGAAAAAGGTAGCGAAGAAACGCGAGAAGAAGATCGTTCCGGTGGGGCACGTCTATATCCAGGCCAGCTTCAACAACACGATCGTGACGATTTCCGACACCGAGGGCAATACCGTTTGCTGGTCCAGCGCCGGATCGCTCGGCTTCAAGGGGTCGCGAAAGGGAACGCCGTTCGCTGCCCAGCAGGCTTCGGTCACCGCGGCGAACAAGGCGCGGGACATGGGAATGAAGACTGTCGAGGTCAGCGTCAAGGGCCCGGGCTCGGGCCGCGATTCCGCGATTCGGGGCCTTCAGGGCGCGGGACTCGAGATCCGCGGAATTCGCGACGTGACCCCGATTCCCCACAACGGTTGCCGTCCACCGAAGCGGCGGCGCGTATGAGCGGGCGGGCGAGCAAGGGAGGGATGTCCATTGGCTAGATACACAGGTCCGGTGTGCCGGCTCTGCCGACGCGAGGGGATGAAGCTTTTCCTCAAGGGAGAGCGGTGTTTCAAACCCACGTGCGCGATCGAGAAGCGCAACTATATTCCCGGAGAACACGGGCGCGACCGGCGGTCGAAGGTCATCGGCTACGGGCTACAGCTTCGCGAGAAGCAGAAGGTCAAGCGGATGTACGGCCTCTTGGAGAGGCAGTTCCGCCTCTACTTCGAGCGCGCCGTTCGTCAGAAAGGCGTCACCGGGGAGGTGCTCCTGTCGCAACTCGAGCGAAGGCTCGACAATGTGGTGCTGAGACTGGGCATGGCGGGTTCGCACGCGCAAGCCCGGCAGTTCGTCCGGCACGGCCATATCCGCGTGAACGGGAAGAAGGTCAATGTCCCTTCGTTCCTTGTCAGGATCGCTGACGAGATCACCGTTCGCGAGAAGTCGAAGAAGAACGTTCAGATCCTGAGTGCTTTGGAGTTGGCCCGGGGAGTTCCCGGATGGCTCGAACTGGATCCGAACGCGCTGACCGGCCGTGTTCTTGCACTGCCGCAACGTGAGGACGTCTCGCTCCCGATCGAAGAACACATGATCGTCGAGCTTTACTCCAAGTAGGGGACGCGCGAGGGGATCGAACTGGCCCACACCGAACCCGTTCTGCAGGGCCGGTGGGGAAAACGACACTACCGAGGTCAAAGAGACACATGCTTTGGAAAGGCTTTCAAAAACCGAAGAGATTGGTGATGGATACCGAGTCCGCCACCGAACAGTACGCGCTCTTCAGCGCCCAGCCTTTTGAGCGGGGATTCGGCACGACGATCGGTAACGCGCTTCGCCGTGTACTGCTTTCCTCGATCGAGGGAGCGGCGGTCACGGCGGTCAAGATGGAGGGCGTTCTTCACGAGTTCTCATCGATTCCGGGAGTGGTGGAGGATGCCACCGACATCATCCTCAACCTGAAGCAAATCCCGATAAAACTGCACAGCGACGAGCCGGTGACCATGTACCTCTCGTCGAACGCGCCGGGTGTGTTGACGTCGGCGAATATCGAACACGGGTCCGAGATCGAGATCCTGGACAGCAACGTCTACATCGCGACGGTCAGCGAAGGCGGTTCGTTGAACCTGGAGATGCGCGTCAAGAACGGACGTGGGTACGTCTCGGCCGACGGCAACTTCGACGAAGACCTCGGCATCGGCTACATCCCCGTCGATTCGGTTCACTCGCCGGTGAAGAAGGTCAACCACTACGTCGAGGCGGCTCGGCTCGGCCAGGTGACCGATTACGACAAGCTCACGATCGAGTTGTGGACCAATGCATCCATCTCGCCCCAGGACGCTCTCGGATTGGCGGCCAAGCTGGTCAAGGATCACATGCAAATCTTCATCCAGTTCGAGGAGAAGGATGAGCCCGTAGAAGAAACCGACGAAGTCCAGCCCGATGCCGTGCTGGAGCACCTGAACAAGTCGGTGGATGAGCTGGAACTTTCAGTTCGGTCGTACAATTGTCTGAAGAACGCGAGCATCCGGAGCATCGGCGAACTCGTGCAGCGCACCGAAGCCGAAATGCTGAAGACGAAGAACTTCGGGCGAAAGTCCCTCAACGAGATCAAGGATATCTTGTCCTCGATGAACCTCAGCCTCGGTATGAAGCTGGACGAGCACGGGCGTCCGGTCGGAACCGGCGGCGATTCGAGCGTGGAATAACCGGAGTCCGGATATGAGACACAAGGTCGCAGGTCGCAAGCTCGGCCGGAACCCCTCCCACCGGAGGGCACTGCTCAGAAACCTGGTCACGGCGCTTCTCGAGCACGAGCGTATCGTCACGACGCTGCCCAAGGCGAAGGAGATCAGGCCGCTGGCGGAGAAGATGATCACGCTCGGGAAGCGGGACACGCTGCATGCCCGCCGCCAGGTCAAGGCGTATCTCCTGGACGATGCCGTCACGCGGAAAGTTTTCGACGAACTGGCGCCGCGATTCAGTTCCAGGCCCGGGGGATACAGCCGGATCATCCGCTATCGAAACCGGCCCGGCGACGGGGCCGAGGAGGCCATCATCGAGTTGATGGGGAGCGGGCTCGAAGAACGCCGGGCGCAGGCCGCGGCTGAAGAATCCGAAGAAGCCTCGAACCCGACGTCCGCTGACGCCGATTCCGGTGAGGACGAGGAATCCAAGAAGGGCTAGAGTTGCCTTGATACTTTCGATCGAAAGGCCCCATTTCCCGTGGAAATGGGGCCTATTTCTTGAGGCTGCTTTTCAGACGGACACAGAGCAGGCGCTACGCAGTTTTTCATAGTCGCTATGGTGAGTCCGGCACGGCGAACGTGTCCCGATTCACCTTCGGAGGAAACGGATGCAGGATCTCACGGGCATGGCTCCTATTCTCGGCATGGTCGGATTGGCCGTTGCCGGATTCATCTATATGGGCATCGTGCGGATGTCCGCAGGCAACGAACGAATGAAGGAGATTGCCGAAAGTATACACGAAGGCGCCATGGTCTTCCTGAAGAAGGAATATACGATGGTATCGATCTTCGTCTTGGTGGCGTTCGCCGCTCTTGCGTACTTTCTGCAGGTCATGACGGGCGTGGCGTTCCTGACGGGTGCCCTGTTCTCGATGATCGCGGGATTTTTCGGGATGAAAGCGGCCACGCGGGCGAACGTGCGCACGACCCAGGCAGCCAAGGACGGCGGTTCGGCGGCCGCACTCACGGTGGCGTTCAACGGCGGTGCCGTGATGGGTATATCGGTCGCCTCGCTCGGTCTGCTCGGACTCGGTGCGTGGTATATGTTCACGCAGGATCCGCTGATCATCAATGGATTCGCGATGGGTGCGAGCTCGATCGCCCTGTTCGCGCGCGTCGGTGGCGGGATCTACACCAAGAGCGCCGACGTCGGAGCGGATCTGGTCGGGAAGGTGGAAGCCGGGATCCCCGAAGATGACCCGCGCAATCCGGCCGTCATTGCCGATAACGTGGGAGACTGCGTGGGCGATACGGCCGGCATGGGTGCAGACCTTTTCGAGTCCTACGTCGGCTCGGTCATCGCCACAATGGCGCTGGGGGCCGTCGCTGCGAACAGCCCGGCGGCGATGGCCCTTCCCCTGGTCCTGATCATGGCGGGTCTGGTGTGCTCCCTGGTTGGCGTCTTTTCGATCCGCATCTTCCGTTCGCTGGATCCGGAACGGGCGCTCCACATGCCCACCTACCTGGCGGGTGCTCTCTTCGTTGTCGCGGCGTTTTTCATCACGAACAACATCATGGGTGAGCTTTCCGCGTTCTGGGCCGTCGTCTCCGGATTGGCCGGTGGCATTCTCATCGGATTCCAGTCCGAGTACTACACGTCCGGCGGGCCCATCAAGAAGATCGCCGAAGCCAGCCAGACCGGCCCCGCGACCACGATCATCAGCGGCTTGGCGCTTGGTCTGGAGAGCACGTTGATGCCCATCGTCACGATCTGTGGGGCCATCTTCATTTCCTACTCGCTGAACGGCCTCTACGGAATCGCGATCGCCGCGGTCGGCATGTTGTCGACGATCGGAGTGACGATGGCCGTCGACGCGTACGGACCCATTGCCGACAATGCTGGCGGAATCTCGGAGATGTCCGGCGCCGGTCCCGAAATCCGTAAGATCACCGACCGGCTCGACGCGCTGGGGAACACAACGGCCGCGATCGGTAAGGGATTCGCAATCGGGTCCGCCGCCTTGACCGCGCTGGCCTTGTTCTCGGCCTATACACAGACGGTGGGACTGGAAAGCATCGATCTCACCGAGGCGACGGTCGTCATCGGTCTGCTCCTCGGCGGCGCCATGCCGTATCTTCTCGCCTCGATGACGATGAACGCGGTTGGCCGTGCGGCGTTCAAGATGGTGAACGAAGTCCGGCGGCAGTTCCGTGAGATACCGGGGCTCATGGAGGGAACGGGGAAAGCCGACAGCGCCAGTTGCGTGGCCATCGCCACCAGCGGAGCGCTCCACGAGATGGTCCTCCCTGGCGTTCTCGCGATCGCAGCTCCGGTGGCCGTCGGGGCCGTTCTCGGGGCCGAGACGCTCGGTGGGTTTCTCGGCGGCGCGACGTTGAGCGGCGTCCTCCTCGCGATCATGATGTCGAACAGCGGTGGGGCCTGGGACAACGCCAAGAAGTACATCGAGGCCGGCGCCTGCGGCGGCAAAGGATCCGACGCCCACAAAGCGGCGGTCGTGGGAGATACGGTGGGCGACCCGTTTAAGGATACGGCGGGCCCTTCGATGAACATCCTGATCAAGTTGATGTCGATCGTTTCGCTCGTGATTGCCCCGTTGCTGATTTGATTCGACACCACGCCGTAGCGCCAGCTGGCCTGGGGCGCCGGCGTCCCTTGGGGGTATCATTGACAGATATGTCCCCAGACCAACCGCAGGTCCCGCGTCGTCCGGACGCAGTTGTTCCGGCGGCCCCGAACACCGCTGGGGAGAGCCCAACACAGATCCCGGGCGCCGAACCGAAATACGACTACCTCAGGATGCTCGCGGGGGTGGCCGTCGGCCTCGCGATCGTGGCGATCGGAGTGTTTTCGTTCACGGACCTGTCGTCGGTACTGCTCCCGATGGATGAAGCGTACCTGGACGTTCTCGTCCCGCGGTCCGAAGACGGCACGTTCCCCTTCATCCTGGAGGAGCTTTCCCACGAACTTTCCGGGAATTCGATTTCGATCACCGGGAGTTTGACCAACAACAGCGTCGAGGACCTGGAGAACGTCCTGGCCGTCGTGCGCGTGGAGGAAACGACCGGGCGGTTCCCGGCCACGCTGGAGGTCCCGGTCGATCCGTCTCCGCTTCAGGCCGGAGAGTCCGGACGGTTCGAGACCGCGGTGACCTTGCCGCAGCAGCCGGACGAATATTCCGTTCGGTTCAAGTTGGAGGACGGTCCGTTCATCCCCCACCTGGACAATCGGGTGGGCCGCCAGGAGATCGTCGTTCCGGATGACGGAGAGCCGATACGCCTGAACATACCGAATTGAGCGTGAACCTGCCCGAGGAACATCCATGCCCGCATACGTTGTCGTCGAGGTCCAGGTAACCGATCCGGTTCGTTACGAGGAGTACAAGAGGTTGGTCGAACCCACGATCCTGGCCCATGGTGGAAAGTATCTGGTGCGTGGCGGAGCGACCGAAGCCCTCGAAGGGGAGTGGGACCCCGGCCGTTTCGTCCTTCTCGAGTTTCCCGATGTCCGCCGCGCACGTGAATGGTGGAGTTCGAAGGACTATCGCGGGCCGAAGTCGGTCCGGGCCGAAGCGGCCACCTCGAGGATGCTATTGGTCGAGGGATTGGGTTGACGAACCGAGGCCGGCACATCATCGCCCTGGGAGGGGGAGGGTTCGGGGCAGAGCCCGAGAACGCGGCGCTGGATCTCTTTGTCCTGAGCCACTCCAGCCGTTCGAATCCACGCGTGCTGTTCATTCCCACGGCGACGGGCGACAGCCCGGACTATGTGGCCGGCTTCGAGCAGGCCTTCGCGCGGTATGATTGTGTCCCTTCCTGGCTCTCTCTCTTCACCCGGGCTCCGGATCTCCGTTCCACGGTGTTGGAGCAGGACGTCATTTTCGTGGGGGGCGGAAACACGAAGAGCATGCTGGCGGTTTGGAGGGAGTGGGGACTGGTCGAGATTCTCCGCGAGGCCTGGGAGTCGGGGATCGTCCTCTCCGGTGTGAGCGCGGGGGCGATCTGCTGGTTCAACCAGGGTCTCACCGATTCGTACAGCGGCCGTCTGGCCGTGATCGACTGTCTGGGATTCATTCCCGGAAGTTGCAGCCCGCACTACGACGGAGAACCCGCCCGCCGTCCTTCGTTCCATCGTTTTCTGGAGGAGGGTCGCATCGGGTCCGGTATTGCGCTGGACGATGGTGCGGCCGCGCACTATGTCGACGCGCAACTGGTCGAAGTCGTCGTGTCTCGGCCGTCCGCATGCGGATATCACGTCAGGTTGACCCCGCATGGCATCGAGGAGGTCGAGCTCGACGTGCGGCGCCTCGAACCGCGGATTTTGACCTACTGAGTTTCGGGAATGGAACTTCAAGATTATCTCGCCGAGTGTACGGTTCGCATCGATGCCGCCGGTTCGGGAACGGGCTTCTTCATCGCGCCGGGATTGGTGCTCACTCCGGCGCATGTGGTCGAGGATCCCGAGTCCGGCGGCTATCCGTGCCGGGCAGGTCTTCGTGTCTCTTACCGGGGAAGGCCGCACCCGGCGCGGCTCGTGAGATATGCGGCCAGTCCGACCCCGGACCTCGCGATCTTGGCCGTGGATCTTGCCGATCACACGGTCGCCTATCTGTTCGGACCGGCGAGGCCCGGGGACCCGCTGTTCGTTACCGGCTTTACCGAGTCCGGTGACGATTCGGTTCGCCATGTATTCGAGGGAGCCGAGGAGGCCGGGTCCCATCTCGTCCTCCGGGTCGATTCGGGTGAGATGGAGTGGAATCCCGTCCTGGATGGCTCCCCGGTGCTCAACCTGCGGACGGGCGGGGTTTGCGCGATCGTGAAGCACGCCCGCGTCGTCGACGAGTCCGGCCGGGTTTGCGTCCTGGCGACACGTGTGAGGGAGATCGATTCGTTGTTCCCCGGGCCCCGCGATGCCCATGATTCGTTTCACGAACGGGACCCGCGCTGGTTTCAGTCATCCGGCGTTGTGGGTACGATCTTTGCGGCGCGGTCGCACACGATGGCGATGCGCGAGGCCTGCCAGGAACCGATTCAGCCTCTGCTCGCACCCTCGCGTCCGGTGGGGGCCGCCGACCTCATGGCTCCAATCGACTTTCGAGTGCTCGGGGAGAAGAGCGTCGAGCGCGAATCGCTGACGTTCGACGGGCTGATGGAACGATGCCGTGCGGACGGGAACCGCATGATGATCGTTGGTCCGTCCGGATCCGGCCGTTCCAGCATGTTGCGTTACCTCGGATACCGGGCCGCGATGTCGGCGGGAAATCCCGGTGCGCGCGGTCGTGAAGTACTGTTTCCGATCCTGATTCGGGCGAATCAGCTGGCGTCCCGATCGGGAACGATCGAGGAACAGATCCTCGCGGCCATGAAGACGAGCCCGTCTCCGGTCTCGCGAACGCTCCTGCCTTCGACCTTTCTGTCGGACCTGATCGAGACCCCGGGGCTGCTGCTCCTCCTGATGATCGATGGCATCGATGAAATCCAGAACAGCCGCGACATGGCCGATATCGTGGATCTGGTCGGCCGCATACACAGCGAGGCGGCGTTTGGACCGAGGACGCGGATCGTTGTGACCTGCCGGCCTCGAACGGCCGAGCATTTCCGCTATTCGCAATTCGACATCTACGAAATCCAGCCGATGTCGGATTCCACCATACGGACGGCGGCCGAGCAGTGGCTCGGTCCCGCAGCCGCGCGCTTCATGGAGAGCAACGACGCGCTACTCGTGTCGGGAATGCTTCGGTCGCCTCTGACCTTGTCGATTGCCCTCACTCTCGACGAGCATCGCTCCGGCCGGCGTCGGGCGAGCCTCGTTGATCTGTATTCGGATCTGGTGGCGGTATGCGTCGAGCGGTGGGAAGCCGATCGGGTCCAGAAGGAGTACGGGGAGCCGATCTCGCGCCATGCGGCCGATATTCTGGGATACCTGGCCCTGGAGCTGCTTCGTGCGGCGTCCGTGCAGAACAAGGACTGGGTCGTGGCGGCCGTCACCCGTTATTTCATCCAGGAACTGAAAGTGGCATCCGAGGCCGCGGCTCCACTCGCGGCGGACTTCCTCCGGTTCGCCGAACACGAGAGCATGTTCCTTCGCGTATCGGGCGACCGATTGTTCTGGTCGCACCAGTCGTTCCAGGACTACTTTGCCGCCCGGCGCCTGACGTCCTCCGAACACGAGGCGGGGAACGCTGTGAAGGCGATCCGGGCCCGTTGGTTCGATGGGAGCCGCGGTCAAGCCCCGGCTTTCGCGACCGCCATGCTGCTCCGGGACGAGGAAAGGGAAGCGATCGTTCGCGAAATCCTGTCGTCGGGCCGCCCGGAACGTCTGGACTTCGTCAGCCGGCTGCTCGTCGACGGCACACCACTTCCCGACGACCTGATCTCCTTGCTGGTCTCCGATCTCGTCACCCGCGCCAGGGCGGAGCGCGATGCCTACGGGACGGAGCTGCGGCCCTCATCCCGGGCCAGCTTCGCGATTGATCTGCTGGCCTCGCTCGGCCACATCGAGGAGGCATCTCGGGCTTTGTCGCGGATCGTGTCGGAAGCCGACTGGCCGGCACGGGTGAAGGAACGTGCCCGCTTCGGCGCTTCCGGTTGAGCGGACGTCCGGATCAGGCATCGAAGAGATAGCTGACCAGCGTGACGAACGCATAGGTCGCCAGCAGCACGACGCCGAAAGGCCGCTTCATCGCCGTGCCCGAGAACATGATCCCCACGCGAAAGACCGCCAGGATGAAGAGCATCGTCGGGAACAGGACCAGGAAAAAGTGCGGCTCCGCCTCGAGTCCCCCCGGCGTGACGGCCGCCGCGGCACCCGCGACGAACAGGACGTTCAGGATATCGGCTCCGATCACGTTCCCCACGGCCAGCTCGCCGTGCCCCCGAATCGCTGCTTTCACTGCAGTGACCAGTTCCGGAAGCGACGTTCCGAAAGCGACCAGCGTGGCGGCGATGACGCTCTCGGGAACGGAGAGGCGGCGTGCGGCTTCGGCCACGGCGGGGATCAACACCATGGCGGCGAGCAAGACCAGACCCAACGACCCCACGAGCTTGGCGACGATCAGGGGAATCGGGTTGGAAACGAGGTCCTCGAGATCCTCGGGGATCCATGCCTCGCGGTCCGTTCGCGCCCATCGGATGGACATGAAGATGTAGAGCGCCAGCGCGCCGAGAAAGATGAAGCCAACCGTCTGGGGAAGCGTGCCGCCGGTCGAGAACGCACTGATGGGGCTGCTGAATGGGAGGGTGAAGACGACGAGGCTGATGCCGGCGGCCAACTGAATCCATCCCTGCCGATTCACGATCTTCCGGTTGAGCGGGAGCGGCGAAATCAGGGTGGCCAATCCGAGGATGAGGCCCGTGTCGCAGATGATCGATCCGACCGCGTTGCCCAACGCGAGTCCGGGACTGCCCTGGATCGCGGCCAGGACGGAGACGGCGGCTTCCGGAGTCGTCGTGCCCATGCTGACGACGGTGGCCCCTATGACGACCTTCGGAACCTGGGAGCGTTCCGAGAGCGAGACCGCGGCGTCGACCAGCCAGTCGGCCGACTTGCCGAGCACCATGATCGTGACGACGATGACACCTGCGAGCAGCAGGCTGTTCATGCCGCTGAACAGCTCTTCGAAAAACGCCTCCATACGTCACCGACGAGTATAGAGCATTCCCGAACGCTTATGCCCCGGGCCCTCCTCCGAACGGCGGATACGTGCGTGGGGCGAGCACGTAGCGATCGATGAAGAAGTCGGCCGCCTGGGCCGCCGCCCGGGCGAATTCGGGATTGCTGTCGAAGACGTGGGGGACACCGGCGAAAACGTGGAGCTCGGATGCGATCCCGGCTTCCTGGAGCATCTGGTGGTACCTCACGCTGCCTTCAGGGGGGATCGTCGTGTCCTCGGTCCCGTGGAACAGGATCGTCGGACTGCTGCCGGCCACGTGGGTTGTTGGAGAGGCCGCCACGTGCGCGGCTTCGCCACTGCCTTCGGGCAGCAGGCCGTTCGCCGTTCCTCCCCGGCCCATCCGGACCTCCGTTCCGGGGTAATACGCGCAACAGGCCGCCACGAGGCTGCTCACGCCTCCCGTGCCGCCGTCTCCCTCGAACTCGGGATTGTCCCCGGTTACCGCGGCGAAGAGCGCGAGCTGCCCTCCGGCCGAAAATCCGGCCACGCCGATCCGGTCGGGCATCACGTCCAGGTCTTCGGCGTGAGCCCTCGCCCACCGAATCGCGGCTTTGACGTCGTGAATCTGGGCCGGCCACCGCGCTTTCCCCGTCAAGCGGTACTGGGACGGAATGGCCACGTATCCCAGATCGACGTACGGCTGGACGCGTTCGTTCAGGGTTTCCTTGCTTCCTCTGGAGAAGCCGCCGCCGTGGAGACAAACGATGGCCATGCGCTTTTCAGTCCCGGCCGTCGGATGATAGATGTCGAGCTTCAATTCGGAGTCCCCGCCGCGGCCGAACACGACGTCGCGCTCGATCGGCGGCGTGGATTGCGCCCGTTCGGAGGAGGCGAATGCGACTGCTGGGGAAACGGCGGCCAGCCCGGCTGTTCCCACGAACTCTCTGCGCGTCATCTCTGTCATTTCGTTCGCCTCCGTTACTCTAAGTAGCTGTATAGAAATTACTTACGAGACTATAGACGTGTTTTCGAGCATCTGTCAAACTCGTACGGGCGAGTTCCCAACGAGAGGGGAGGGATGATGACATCCGATCCAGTGGCCAACCTGGCGGACGGGTTCGACGAGGTGTCCTTCTGGCGGAAGGTGGCCCGATTCGCGCGCCAAGCCGGCGAACGCGTGATGGCCAGAGCCCTCGTCCTCTACTATTGCTTGAAGGACCCGGACACGCCAGCCTGGGCGCGCCGGATCATCATCGGCGCGCTGGCGTATTTCGTCTTCCCTGTGGACGCCATCCCCGACATCGTCCCGTTCGCCGGCTTCGGAGACGATCTCGGTGTGTTGATCGGCGCCGTCGCGATGGTCCTGACGCACATCAAACCGGTACACCGGGCCCGGGCGGAAGAGAAGCTCCGCGAATGGACCGGCGGCGCCTCGGCCTGAAACGTCCTTGTCACATTTCCATCGGGTTCTCGTCCGCGGACGGCCCGTAGATCGCCGGAACCGCAACGTCGTTCATTCGCAGGTAGACGCCCAACTGCGCCCTGTGGTGGATCAGGTGATTCAGGATGAAACTCCGGAGAACGGCCACGCGGGGCATGGTCAACATCGGCTTGCCGTCTTTCATCAGGGACCATGGTTGGGTCAAGTGGGCGTCGGTCGCCCCGGCGAGGGCCGTCCGCGCCTCGGCGACGTTCCGGTCGAAGGTGTCGAGCAGTTGGGCCCTCGTCCGGACCAGGGCCGGCGGTTCGGCCTCGGGGCTCCCCGGCGCGAGGTCTAGCGTGTCCTGATTGATCGTGATCGATCCCCAGGTGGGGATGTGGGCGAGATGGGTGGCCAGCCATCCCATGGTCCCCGACTTCGGATGCGGTCTGAAATCGAGCTTGTCCTCGGGCACGCGCTCGAGGGTCGTCCGGGCGCTGGCCATCTCCATATCGAACTCGGGTAGCAGCGATTCGCTGATCGACATTCAGTTCTCCTTCGTCCGTTCCAACGATTTCACGAGCCCATAGAGTGTACGATTCGTCGGCGTCGGGATGCCGAGCTTCTCTCCCTGTTTGACGACGAGGCCGTTCAGTGCATCGACCTCCGTCGGGCGTCCGCGCGCGAGGTCCTGGGCAGTGGACGAAATCGCCTCCGGCATCGCCGAGCGACCGAGTGTGAGCGCGGCATCCATCATCGCGTCAAGCTCCAGATCGATTCCGAGCCCCAGGGCGACCATCACGGTCTCCCGGGCGGCAGCCTCGACGATGCCGCGCGTTTCCTCCTCGGCCACGAGTGTTCCGTAAGGCCGCCGGGTCAACGCCGAGATTGCATTGTAGGCACAGTTCATCACGAGTTTCCGCCAAAGTTCGGACTGGATGTCGGTGGAAACGGCGGTGGGAATACCGGCCCGCACGAAGCTTTCCCTGAGAAACGAAAGATCCCTTTTGGGATGGCCGCGACCGGGCAGATCCCCGATCACGAGATCGCCTCGCCCCGAGTGCCGAAGCGCTCCCGGTCCGGACATCGCGACCGCCACATAGACGACGGCCGCCACTGGATCGATTCCGGCGTTCCACATCCGCTCGACGTTGTCGACACCGTTCTGGAGGCTCGCGACGAGGGCGTTGGCCGCCGCGTGCCGGGCAACGGTTAGCGCCGCATTCACGGTGTCGACGGTCTTGACCGTGATCAGGATGACATCCGCGCCGCCGATGGCCGACTCGTCGGAGGTGGCGCCCACACGGACCCGCTCGTCGAATGACACGGTCTCCATCCGGAGGCCGTTCCGATTGATCGCATCCACGTGAATGCGGCGTCCCACCAGCGTGACCGGCGCACCGGCGCGGGCGAGCATTCCACCGTAGTAGCAGCCGACGGCTCCGGCTCCGAGCACGGCGAATCGGGGCCACGTCGTGTTCACCGCCGTCGCTCCTCCCATTGGGTCTCCATCTCCTCGATCGATCGCGGCCAGTCGTCCCGGAGCAGCCGCGAGAGCGCGCGGTCCTTCAGGAGCTTACCCCCGGTCTGGCAGCCGGGGCAGTAGTTCGCCTCGTTGTCGGCGTAAACGATGCGCTGGACAGGCGTCGCGCAGACGGGGCATGGCTCGCGATGCTTCCCGTGGACGGCCATCTCCGGATGGAACGCGGTGACCTTGTCGGGGAACCCTTCTCCGCACCGTTCGCGCAGTCGTTCGACCCATTCCGAGAGGACGCCCTTCGCGGCGTCGTCGAGGGCCCGGATCTCACCCGGCTCAAGCCTGCTCGAAAGCTTGAACGGGGAAAGGCGCGCTCGGTGGAGGATCTCGTCGGAATAGGCGTTACCAATTCCGCTGAAGAGCGTGGGATCCGAGAGGCTGCGTTTGAGCGTGTGGTTTCCCGACCGGAGCCGTCGTCCGAATTCGTCGGTCGTGCACTCGAGCACATCGGCTCCGCCCCGGTCGTGGTCCTCAAGTCCAGGACGTCCCCGAACGGCGTAGAGCGATGCGCGTCTCTTCGTTCCCGCCTCGGTCAACATCAACGTGCCGTGGTCGAAGTCGAACGCGGCGAGCCCCGCGCGGCCCGTAAGTTTCGCTCCGGCGTTCTTCCATCGGAGGCGCCCCGCGATCATCAGGTGAATGATCAGGAAATGTTCGCTCTCGAACTCCAGGACGATACGCTTCCCGATGCGGGACACTGCGGCGATTCTCCGTTCGTGGAACTGGTCGATCGGTGGATCGATGCTGCGAACCAGGAACGGACTGCCGAGGCGAACGCGCCGGAGGCAACTGCCGACCACGGTGCGGTCCAAGGCTTCGACGTAAACCTGGATGTCGGGGAACTCGGGCATTTCGACCGGAGTGTATCAGTGAGCGCGGCGTCGATATAGCTCAAGGGATTTCCTTCGGATGCACAGCACCTTGGTGCTATTTTTTACATGAAATGTCCGGAGGTTCCGTGATGTCTCGCGCCGTCGTTTCCGTGATCCTGGTCGTGTCTTTCTCCTTTCCTGCGTTCGCGAGGCAGGTGGGGGAACCGCAGGCGTCGGTGGAGGGCGTGGTTGTCGATTCCCGGACCGGCGATCCGCTCGCGTCGGTGCAGGTCGATCTGGGCGGGTTCGGTCGCCCCGTACGAACGGCGACGACGGATGCGTCCGGACAGTTCGATTTCGACGAAGCCGCCACGCCGGGTCCCCGCACGATTCGGGTGGAACACGCGCGCTACACGGTGGAAAGCATTCGGATTTCGCGGAGTTCCGTGGGACGGCCGCCTGAACCTGCCCGCGTTGTCGCCATGGCCGAGATCGGGGGTGTCCCTCTGGCCCTGCCGATCCAGGCCGGAGAGTTGGTGTCGCTGGAGATCCGGATGACGGCCAGCGCCATCCTTTCAGGGCGCATACTCGACGAACAGAACCGGCCCATCCCCAACGCCCGAGTCGACCTGCTCGTTCGGGAATACCGGCCCGATGGCCGTCGTCTCCTGGAGCCGCCGGCTGGAACCGGGCCCGCGATGACGAACAACGAGGGAGACTAT